>VBDM01000414.1 GCA_005881355.1 Betaproteobacteria bacterium | reverse complement strand
AGGCGAAGGCGCGGCGTCCCTCAATCCGGGTTAGCTTCCCGACAACCCCGCAGCTCGGGCAGGACTCGGCCTTGCCGTAGCGCCTTTGCAGGATGACTTGCAGGCAGGCACCGTCATCCGGGTATTGGGCTTGGAACTGCTTGCGAGTAAACTTGGCGGCCATGATCGTATCTCCTATGGCCGAAAGTCTAGCTCAAAGCTTACTTGCTGTCAAGGGATACATACCATAATTTTATCATTCGAGCCTCGCGCGAAGCCAAAACAAACTCAAATTGGTTCCCCCTCCCTACCGCGCCATCGGCGTCGCGATGGCGGTCGCGGGCGTCGTCTGCTTTTCGCTGCGCCCGATCCTGATCAAGCTCGCCTACGGCTATGTCGTCGATCCGGTCACGCTGCTCGCGCTGCGCATGGTGTTCTCGCTGCCGTTTTTCCTGGCAGCGGCGGCCTGGGCGGGCCGGGACCGGGAAAGCGCGCGGGTTACGCGCGGCGACGCCTGGGCGATCGTGTTCCTCGGGTTCATCGGGTACTACTTCGCGAGCTTCGTCGATTTTCTGGGACTTCAGTACATTTCCGCGGGCGTGGGGCGGCTGATCCTGTTCGTGTACCCGACGCTGGTCGTCGTGCTTTCCCTCGCCTTTCTGCGCAAGCGTCCGAGCGCCCGCGAGATCGCCGCGCTCGCTGTCACCTACGCGGGGCTGGCAATGATAATGTCGAAAGCGATGGGCGGCGCGAGCTCGAATTTCGCGCTCGGTGCAGGTCTTTGCTTCGCCAGCGCCGCGGGCTACGCGGTCTATCTCGTCGCCGGCAGCCAGGTGGTGCAGCGCGTCGGCTCGGTTCGCTTCACCGCCTACGCGATGACCGTGGCGAGCGCTTTCTGCATCGCGCAGTTTTTCCTGCTGCGGCCGCTCACCGCTCTCGCGCTGTCGGTCGAGGTATACGGTCTCGCGATTGCCATGGCGGTCTTTTCGACCGTGCTGCCGGTGTTCATCACTGCGGAAGCGCTGCGACGCATCGGCGCAAATCAAGTGGCGCTCTTCGGAGCCCTCGGTCCGGTGACCACCATCTTCTTCGGCTGGCTGGGATTGGACGAGATCATGACCCCGGTACAATTGGCGGGCGCCGCGCTGGTGCTGGCCGGCGTGGTGCTGGTAACGGTAAGGCGCTGACATTCGGGAGCTGCATCAATGGACCTGGGTATTCGTGGCAAGACCGCGCTGGTGTGCGGCGCAAGCAAGGGACTCGGCCGGGGATGCGCGACGGCGCTCGCGCGCGAAGGCTGCCGCGTGACTCTTATTGCGCGGCAACGCGAAGCGCTCGAAAAAACCGCCGGCGAAATCCGCGCCGCGACCGGAGCGACGGTCGCGATCGTGGCCGCCGACATCACGAGCGAAGAAGGCCGCGCCGCGGCGCTTGCCGCCTGCCCGAACCCGGATATCCTCGTCTCCAACGCCGGCGGCCCGCCGCCCAAAGCCACGCTCGATGGAATGATCTCGCGGCGCTTCGGGCGCATCGTCAACATCACCTCGAGCGCGGTGAAGGCCCCGATCGCCGAGCTCGCCCTGTCGAACGGCGCGCGCACTGGCCTCACCGGATTCGTCGCGGGCCTCGCGCGCCAGACCGTCGCCTACAACGTGACGATCAACAACATGCTCCCGGGCCGCTTCTGGACCGACCGGCTGAGGAGCAACACCGACTTTATCGCCAAGGAAAAAGGCAAGACCGTGGAGGAAGTCAAACGGGAGCTGGAAAAGGCGATTCCCGCCGGCCGGTTCGGAACGCCCGAGGAGTTCGGCGAGCTGTGCGCCTATCTGTGCAGCGCCCAGGCGAGCTATATCACCGGCCAGAATTTCCTGATCGACGGCGGCATTTACCCTGGAACGTTCTAACCTCCGCACAAACCTCTTCCTTGCCCATGATCCTGTACGCGGCGACGATTTTTCTGAGCGCCTTCCTGCTGTTCCAGGTGCAGCCGCTCATCGCGAAGATCATCCTGCCGTGGTTCGGGGGCACGGCCGCCGTGTGGACCATCTGCATGCTGTTTTTCCAGGTGCTGCTGCTCGCGGGTTACGTGTATTCGCACGCTTACGTCCGGTTGCGCCTCCCGGCGCGGCGCTTCATCCACATCGCGCTCCTCGCGGTTGCGGCGGCGACGCTGCCGCTCGCGGCGAGCGCCGCCTGGAAGCCCGCGGGCGGCGGCGACCCCACGTGGCGGATACTCGGCCTGCTTGCGACGAGCGTCGGTCTGCCCTACTTCGTGCTCTCCACCACCGGCCCCCTGGTGCAGGCCTGGTACGCGCGCTCGCACGAGGGTGCAGCGCCTTATCGCCTCTTCGCCCTCTCCAACCTGGGCTCGATGCTCGCGCTCGTTTCCTATCCCCTGGTGATCGAGCCGCTGCTCGCACTGGGCCGGCAGACGGCGATCTGGTCCGCGGGCTTCGTGCTGTTCGCGCTTCCTTGCGCATCGCTTGCCTGGCGCGGCGGGGACTCCGAGGCGCAGGTCTCCTCCCACGAACAATCGGACAAGCCCGGGCCGGGCCTGCAGGCGCTGTGGGCGTCGCTTGCAGCTTGCGCTTCGGTGCTTCTGCTCGCCTTCACCGGCCACATGACGCTCAACATCGCGGCCATCCCCTTCCTCTGGGTGCTGCCCCTCGCGCTCTACCTTTTGAGCTTCGTGCTCTGTTTCGAAGCATCGGGCTGGTACCGGCGATGGCTGTTTCTGCCTCTGCTCGGCGTGGGCCTCGCCGCGGTGTGCGTGACGCTGACCCAGTCCAACCCGAGCATCTGGACCCTGATCCCGCTCTACTCGGCGACCCTCTTTGCCGCTTGCATGGTCTGCCACGGCGAGCTCGCGCGATCGAAGCCCGATCCGCGCCACCTCACCGGTTTCTACCTGATGCTCGCGCTGGGCGGCGCCCTGGGCGGGGTGCTGGTCGGCCTTGTCGCACCGTCGGTTTTCGACGACTTGTATGAGCTGCCGATCGGCATGTGCGCGCTTTGCCTGCTCGTGGCGGCGGCGCTCTTCCGGGACCGTTCGAGCCTGCTTCACGGGCGCTGGGGGCCGGCCGCCCGGTTCGTTTTCCTCGCTCTCACCGTCGCGCTCGGCGTCGCCCTCGTGCGGATCTACGGGGAAAACTCGGCCGATTCCCGGGTCACTGCACGCACTACGGTGTGCTCAACGTGCGCGACACGGGCGAAGGACCGGAAGCCATGCGGGTGCTCTCTCACGGCACCATCATCCACGGCAAACAGTTTCTGGAAGCCGACCGCCGCGGCTGGCCGACGAGCTACTACGGAAGGGAGTCGGGCATCGGGCTCGCCATACTCGATTCAGGCGAGCGCGGACCCTTGCGCGTGGGCGTAGTCGGGCTGGGCGCGGGGACGCTCGCCGCCTACGGCAGATCGGGCGATGTGTTCCGCTTCTACGACATCAACCCCAAGGTCGTCGAGCTCGCCCGTTCGGAGTTCAGCTTCCTCGCGGACAGCCGGGCGCAGGTGGAAGTCGCGCTCGGCGACGCGCGCCTGTCGCTCGAACGCGAGCCCGGCCAGAATTTCGACGTCCTCGCGCTCGATGCCTTCTCGAGCGACGCCATTCCGGTGCACCTGCTCACAGCGGAAGCGTTCGGCACCTACCTGCGCCATCTCAGGCGCCGCGGCATCCTCGCCGTGCACATCTCCAACCGCTATCTCGACCTGGTGCCCGTCGTGCAGCAGGCGGCGCTGGCGCTTTCGCTCGAGCTGCGCCAGGTGGAAAACGAAGACGACGACGAGGCAGGAGTGTACCGGTCCGACTGGATGCTGCTTTCGGCGTCGCCGGCGGCTTTCGAAGGAAAATTGCTGAAGGATGCGGCCGAAAGAGTCGACGCGGCGCCGCGCGTGAAGCTGTGGACCGACGACTACAGCGACCTCTACCGGATACTGAAGTAGCGCACACTGGATAGTGGATAGGCGGTCACGCGCGGAACACTAATGAAGGAGTAAACTTCGGCCATGAGGCTTAAGTTTAGCCGCGAGGTTCGGAAGTCTATCGCCGATGAACTGAAGAAAATTTCCACCTTCGGCGGTCTTGGCCTTGGTGTGTTGGGCTATTCGATGACGAACCCCTTAATCATGTTGGGCGCGTTCGTTTGTTGGACAATTTGCCAGATCGTTGCCAATATTCTGCTTGCCATTGAGGATTAGTCACATGACGATGCAAACTGCGGTTTTTTTGGGCATGGGCTTGGTCGTGCTGTATGCCGCGATCACCCTGGTTCTCGCTCTACGGCCGGCGAAAAAAGCCGAACCGACGAAAACTCGCCCTGCGCATTGACGCGCTAAAGACCTATATCGCGTCCTGAAGTTGGATTGCGGTAGAATTCTCCGACTTCGGCCGCCTCGGCCGGACACTCAAGTCTTTCCAGCGGAGTTTCCATGAACGACCCCAAGATTTCCGGCATCGCCGCGCTCAACCTCAAGGACCCCTCGCTCTTCCGCCAGCAGTGCTACATCGACGGCAAATGGGCCGACGCCGACAGCGGCAAGACCCTTCCCGTCAACAATCCCGCGACCGGCGAAATCCTCGGGACCGTGCCCAACATGGGCGCTGCCGAGACGCGCCGCGCGATCGAAGCCGCGAACGCCGCTTTCCCAGCCTGGCGCTCCAGGACCGCAAAAGAGCGCGCCGTGATCCTTCCCGCCGAACAGGGCAAGCCGCTCGCCGAGGCGCGCGGGGAGATCGCCTACGGCGCCTCGTTCATCGAGTGGTTCGCCGAGGAAGGCAAGCGTATCTACGGCGACACCATTCCGGGACACCAGGCCGACAAGCGCATCGTCGTGCTCAAGGAGCCGATCGGGGTGTGCGCAGCGATCACGCCGTGGAATTTCCCCAACGCGATGATCACGCGCAAGTCCGGTCCCGCGCTCGCCGCCGGCTGCACTATGGTGCTCAAGCCCGCGACCGCGACGCCCTACTCGGCGCTCGCGATGGCTGAACTGGGCGAGCGGGCAGGGATTCCCAAGGGCGTGTTCAGCATCGTCACCGGCAGCTCCTCGGCGATCGGCGGGGAGGTCACGTCCAATCCATTGGTGCGCAAGATCACCTTCACGGGCTCGACCGCGGTGGGCAAAGTGCTGCTCGAGCAATGCTCGAAGACCGTGAAGAAGGCCTCGATGGAGCTCGGCGGCAACGCGCCGTTTATCGTCTTCGACGATGCCGACCTGGACGCTGCCGTCGACGGAGCGCTTGCTTCCAAGTACCGCAATACGGGGCAGACCTGCGTGTGCGCCAACCGTCTGCTGGTGCAGGACAAAGTCTATGAAGCCTTCGCCGCAAAGCTCACCGACAAGGTCAAGGCGATGAAGGTCGGCAACGGCATGGAGCCCGGTGTCGTGCAGGGGCCGCTCATCGACAAGGCCGCGGTGGCGAAAGTAGAGGAGCACATCGCCGACGCGGTCGCGAAGGGCGCGAAAGTCCTCGTCGGCGGAAAGCGCCACGCGCTCGGCGGCACGTTTTTCGAGCCGACAGTGCTCGCCAACGTGAACACGACCATGAAGGTGACCAAGGAAGAGACCTTCGGCCCGGTCGCGCCGCTTTTCCGCTTCAAGGACGAAAAAGAGGCCATCCGCCTCGCCAACGACACCGAGTTCGGGCTAGCCTCGTATTTCTATGGCCGCGACATCGGCCGCATCTGGCGCGTCGCCGAGGCGCTCGAGTACGGCATCGTCGGCATCAACACCGGCATCATCTCCACGGAGGTCGCGCCCTTCGGCGGGGTGAAGGAGTCCGGCATCGGCCGCGAAGGCTCGAAGTACGGGATCGAGGACT
>VBDM01000020.1:508-8675 GCA_005881355.1 Betaproteobacteria bacterium | reverse complement strand
CTCGGGAAAGAAATACAAGCACTGTCACGGGAAGCTGAGCTAGCCGGGGGCATGGCCGTCAATCTAAGTCCTCCGAAACCGGACGACCTCCTTCCCGTCAGGGGCGTGAAGCTCGGCGTCACCGAGGCCGCAATCCGCAGGGCAGGCCGCAAGGATCTGCTCCTAATAACTTTCGCGGAAGGCACGCGAGTCGCGGGCGCGTTCACGCAGAATCGCTTTTGCGCCGCGCCGGTGCAGGTGGCGAAGGAGCACCTGGACTCCGGCAGGCCTCCCCGGGCGCTCCTCGTCAACACCGGCAACGCCAACGCCGGCACCGGGAAAGAGGGGCTCACCCGCGCAAAGGCGGGCTGCGGCGAAGCGGCGCGGCTGCTCGGCTGCGATTCCCGGCAGGTGCTGCCGTTTTCGACCGGCGTGATCATGGAGCCGCTCCCGGTGGAACGCATTATCGCCGGCCTGCGGGCGTGCGTCGCGGACCTGCGCGAGGACAACTGGGCGCGGGCGGCCGAGGCGATCATGACGACGGATACCGTCCCGAAGGCGCGCTCGCGGCGCTTGCAGCTCGGCGGCGCCGCGGCGACGGTGACAGGGATCGCCAAGGGGGCGGGAATGATTCGCCCCGACATGGCCACCATGCTCGGGTTCGTCGCCACGGACGCCGCGGTCTCCGGGGGAGCGCTGCAGCAGCTCGTGGCCCACGCCGCGGCGCGCTCGTTCAATCGCATCAGCGTCGACGGCGACACTTCGACCAACGATGCCTTCATGCTGATCGCGACCGGCGCCGGCGGAGGGCCGACGATCGGTGGCGCCCATCATCCCGCGTTCGCGGCATTGCGCGATGTTGTGGTCGAGGTGTCGCAGTGGCTTGCACAGGCGATCGTGCGCGACGGCGAGGGCGCGACGAAATTCATCGCCGTCCGCGTGGAAAAAGGCAGGGACGAGGCGGAATGCGCGAGCGTCGCCTACGCGATCGCGCACTCTCCGCTCGTGAAGACGGCGTTCTTCGCTTCCGACCCCAATCTGGGACGGATCCTCGCCGCCGTCGGCAACGCCGGGGTCCGCGATCTCGACGTCGGCCGCGTCGAGTTGTACCTTGACGACGTGCTCGTATCGAAGGAAGGGGGGCGCGCCCCGGGTTATCGCGAGGAGGACGGAAAGCGGGTGATGAAGAAAAGCGAGATCACTGTGCGCGTCGTGCTCAACCGCGGTGCCGCGGCGACCACGGTGTGGACCTGCGATCTGTCGCACGATTACGTTACTATCAACGCCGAGTACAGGACCTAGAGGGGTGCATTTCCGGCACCGGAGGACCGATGTCCGAACTGGAACGGCTGATCAAGCGCGGTGAAGCGCTGCTCGAGCGTGTGGAGGGCCTGCTGCCGCCGGCGTCCCGCCCGGTGGACTGGCAGGCGAGCACCGCTTTTCGCTGGCGCAGGACCTCCCGCGCCGGCTTCATCCAGCCGGTCACGAACATCCACCGCATTCGCCTTTCCGACCTCCGCGGCATCGACAGCCAGAAGGCGCTGATCGAGCAGAACACCCTCCAGTTCGTCGAGGGGCGAACCGCCAACAACGCGCTACTGACCGGAGCCCGCGGTACCGGAAAATCCTCGCTCGTGAAGGCCGTGCTTGACAAGTTCCATCGCCGGGGACTGCGCCTGATCGAGGTGGAAAAGCACGATCTCATCGATCTTCCCGATATCGTCGATCAGGTGGCGGAGCGGCCCGAGCGCTTCATTCTGTTCTGCGACGACCTGTCGTTCGAGCTCTCCGAGGCGGCAGGCTACAAGGCGCTCAAGGTCGTGCTCGACGGCTCGGTCGCCGCGACTTCGGAGAATTTGCTCATCTACGCGACATCCAACCGGCGGCATCTCATGCCCGAGTACATGCAGGAAAATCTCGAGACCAGGCACCTCGGGGAGGAGATCCATCCAGGCGAAACGGTAGAAGAAAAGATCTCGCTTTCCGAGCGCTTCGGGTTGTGGGTCTCCTTCTACCCGTTCGACCAGGACGCCTACCTCGACATCGCGGGCCATTGGCTGCGCGAGATGGGCTGCCGCGAGGCGGAGATTCCCAAAGCGCGGCAGGAGGCGCTCCAGTGGGCGCTCTTGCGGGGATCGCGCAGCGGCCGCGTGGCTTGGCAGTTCGCGCGCGACTACGCCGGGCGCGATTCCGGCGACGGCAAGGCAAAACGCTAGATCCATCCGACAAGATGTCGGCCCCGGTGGACGTCGCCGCGGCGGTGCTGATCCGTTCCGACGGCGCCGCTCTCCTCGCGCAGCGACCCGGCGACAAGGTCTACTCCGGCTACTGGGAGTTTCCCGGCGGCAAGATCGAGCCCGGGGAGCCGGTCGTCGAGGCGCTCAAGCGCGAGATCCGCGAAGAGCTCGGCGTCGAGATCGAACGCGCTTACCCCTGGATCACGCGGGTCTTCACCTATCCGCACGCGAAGGTGCGCCTGCATTTTCACCGGGTCTACGCCTGGCGCGGAGAGCCTCTCGCGCTCGAACACCAGGCGCTCGCCTGGCAGCGCCCGGAGGCGATCACGGTGGATCCGCTGCTCCCGGCGAACGGCCCGGTGCTGCGCGGTCTGTTGCTGCCCGCGGAATACGCGATCACGCGCGCAGGCGAGCTTGGCGTCGAGGCGTTCCTTTCGCGGCTCGATGCAAGGCTGCAAGGCGGTCTCAGGCTCATCCAGGTGCGGGAAAAAACCCTCGGGCGCGAGAGGGTCGAGGGCTTCGCGCGACGCGTCCTCGCGCTCGCCCGCGCTCACGGCGCGAAGGTGCTCGTCAACGCGGATGCCGCGCTCGCGCGCGAAATCGGCGCCGACGGCGTGCACTTGACCGCGGAACAGATGCGCAGCGCCTCCGGCCGGCCGGATTTTCCGTGGTGCGGCGCCTCATGCCACTCTAGCGAGGAGCTGCGCCGCGCCGAGACGCTCGGGGCCGATTTCGTCGTGCTGGGGCCGGTGCGCGCGACACCGTCACATCCGGACGCGGTTCCCCTGGGCTGGGAGCGCTTTCGCGGAATCGCCGACGGCGCGAGCGTGCCCGTCTACGCACTTGGCGGAATCAATCCGGGTGACATGGAACAAGCGCTGAGTCACGGCGCCCACGGCATAGCGATGGTGCGCGGAAGCTGGCCGTGAAGCGCCGAGCCGAAGGAGGAGCCGGAGCTATTTCGAGTCCGGTTGCGGATCTTGTTCCGTGTCCGGCGCGTCCTTGTCTTCCTCGACCGGCACCCGGTACTTCTCCATCGCCCAATCGCCGAGATCGATCAGCTTACAGCGCTCGGAACAAAACGGCCGGTAATGATTCTCCTGCAACCACGCCACCTGCGCGCCGCAGCGAGGGCAGATCACAAAACGGGCCTTGGTCAAAGGTTGCAGAAGGTCAGCTCGAACTCGACGTCCGCCTCGGAACTCCGCGGGCGTGGCTCGGCGCCGAAAGTGCTGAAGCGGACGTTGAGCGCGTACCGGTTTGCGCTGATTTCGGGAAGGAACTGCGAGTCAAGCGGGAGCCGAATGCGCACCATCTGCGACATCTTGCCGCCGAGCATTTGCGAAAACGCGCCCTGGCGGGCGACGTGCTTCACCGGCTTGCCGCCTTCGCGCAGCAGCTTCAGCACGATGGACGAGGCGTCGCGGATCGGAAGCAGCGGTGCAAACCATGCGCTCAGGTCCGCTCCGCGCCTGACGCTTTCGCGGTGCAGCCAGAAATGGTACGAAGGCAAATCGAATTCGCAGACCCCGCCCGGGATCCCGGTGCGCTGCTTGATCGACATCAGCCATTCGTTCTCGCGAAGATACTGGCCGATCTTGCCGGTCATCGCGAACAGCGCAGCGCTCGCGCGCTCGATGTCGGAAATCACCTGCTGGAGCACGTTCTCGGCGATCTGAGGGTTGTTGCGCAAGGAGAGCAGGACCTGCTTCTGGCGCTCCAGTTCCTGCATCAGGTCCGACTTGAGGTCCGCGCGGCCGGCGACTTCGAGAATTTCGAACAGCGTCAGGAGGGCGGCGTGGTGCGCGAGCGAATCTTCCTTGGAAAAAAAGTGACCGGCGCGCTCGAACAGGTCCTCGAGGCGCAGCAGCGTGCGGATTCGTTCGCTGAGCGGATACTCGTAGGTGATCACCGTGGTGCCCGCGACTCGAGGGGAGGTCGTCGATCCTGGGGCAGACTTTGCCCGATTCTCGCCCATTCGCCGCGAATTGACAACGGGCGACGCTATGACGTCGTCTTGGATTTCGCGGCGAACGTGAGATATTTCCCATGCAGGCGCGAGATTTGGCGATCGAGCGCTTCCGGTGCGCCGCTGTTGTCGATCACGTCGTCGGCCAGAGCGAGACGCTGCTCGCGCGTGGCCTGCGCCGCGAGGATATCGCGCACCTCGCTCTCCGATAGGCCGCTGCGTCGCATGGCCCGCTCGATCTGCTGTGCTTCGGTGCAATCGACCACGAGCACCCGCGCGCAGCGCGATCGATCGATACCGCCCTCTACGAGAAGCGGCACCACGAGGATCGCGTAGGCGCTATCGGCGCGTTCGGAGCGGCGCGCGCTCTCTTCGCGGATGAGCGGATGCAGGATCGCCTCGAGCTTTTTCTTCGCCGCGGCGTCGCCGAAGGCGAGCTTGCGCATCCCGGCGCGATCGAGCGCGCCGTCGGCATCGATCACGCCCGAGCCGAACGCCCTGCGTATCGGCGCGATCGCCGCGCCTCCGGGCCGCGTGAGCTCGTGTGCGATCTCGTCCGAGTCGACAACGGCGACCCCGAGCTTGGCGAACAGCTCGGCGACCGCGCTCTTGCCGCTGCCGATGCCGCCCGTGAGTCCAACCGTGTAGGGCTTCACATGAACTGGCTGAGGTACTGGCGGGTGAGCTGAGGCCCCCAGAACAGCGCGACGATCCCCGCGGCGCCCAGATAGGGCCCGAACGGAATCGGCACGCTGCGGCCGTGCCGGGCGAACACCATGAGGGCGATCCCCACGGCCGCTCCGATGAAAGACGACAGGAGAATCGCGAGCGGCAGCATCTGCCAGCCGCACCATGCGCCGATCGCGGCGAGCAGCTTGAAATCGCCGAACCCCATTCCTTCCTTGCCCGTCGCGAGCTTGAACAGCCAGTACACGCTCCACAGGGCCAGGTACCCGGCGGCCGCGCCGATCACGGCGGAACGCAGATCGGTAAAGAGGCCTCCCGCGTTGAGGAGAAGTCCTAGCCACAGCAGCGGCAGGGTGATCGAATCGGGCAGGAGCTGCGTGTCGAAATCGATGAAGCTCGCGGCGATGATGCACCACGCGAACGCCATCGCGGCGAACGCGGCGGGGCCGAAACCGAAGCGCATCGCCGACCAGGCCGCGGCGATCCCCCCGAGCAGCTCGACGAGCGGGTAGCGCGCGCTGATGCGCGCCTTGCACGCCGAGCAGCGTCCGCGCAACATCGCCCAGGAAAAGAGCGGTATATTTTCCGCCGCGGCGATACCGTGACCGCAGGCGGGGCAGCGGGAGCGCGGGACGAACAAGTTGTACGTTTCGGGCTTCGGTTGGGGAGGGGGTGCGGGGGAACCCCCCGCATGCGCGAGCTCCGCGCACTGTTCGAGCCAATCCCGCTCCATCATCTTCGGCAAGCGGTGGATGACGACGTTTAGAAACGAGCCGACCACCAGTCCGAATGCGAGGCACAGCCAGGGGAACACCGCCGGGTGGGCGGCGGTTTTGAGAATGTCGCTCATCGGGTCGAACAAAAAGGGCTACGGTCGGACCGTAACCCTTTTCGGAAAGGGCAAGGTGGCAAGACGGCCGTCAGACTGCCTGGCCGATCTTGAAGATCGGCAGGTACATCGCGATCACCATGCCGCCGATCAGCACGCCGAGCACCACCATGATCAGCGGTTCCATCAGGCTGGAGATCCCTGCCACCGCGTCGTCGACCTCGGCCTCGAAGAAATCCGCGACCTTGCCGAGCATGGAATCGAGCGCGCCGGATTCCTCGCCGATCGAGACCATCTGGATGACCATGTTGGGGAAGACGTTGGATTCCTGCATCGAGGCCGTGAGGCTCGTTCCGCCGCTCACCTTCCTCTGGATCTCCTTGGTGGCTATCACGTAGACGTAATTCCCCGAGGCGCCGCCGACCGAGTCGAGCGCTTCCACCAGCGGCACGCCCGCCGCGAACATGGTGGAGAGTGTCCGGGTCCAGCGCGCGATCGTGGATTTCTTGACCAGGTCTCCGAAAATAGGCAATTTGAGCATCAATCGGTCCATGAAGATCTGGACCGGCACCGAGCGCTTCCACAGAGCGAGAAAGCCCCATGCCCCTCCGCCGATCGCGGCGAAGATGATGTACCAGTACTTCACGAAGACGTCCGAGATCGCCATCACCAACAGGGTCGGAGCGGGGAGATCGGCGCCGAAGCTCGTGAACACCTGCTTGAACGCCGGGATCACGTAGATCATGATCACCGCGGTGATGATGAAGGCGACCACCATGATCGCGACCGGATAGAACAGCGCCGATTTGATCTTCGATTTTATGGCGAGGATCTTTTCCTTGTAGTTCGCCAGGCGGTCGAGCAGCGTCTCGAGAATGCCGGCCTGCTCGCCCGCGGCCACCAAGTTGCAGAACAGGGCGTCGAAATGCAGCGGATGCTTGCGGAACGCCGCGGCGAGCGCGGAACCGGTTTCGACGTCGGTCTTGATCTCCATCAGGAGCCTCGCCACGGCCGGGTTGGCGTGGCCCTTGCCGACGATGTCGAAAGACTGCAGGAGCGGAACGCCCGCCTTCATCATCGTCGCGAGCTGACGGGTGAACAGTGTGACGTCCTTTTCGCTGACGCTGCCGCCGCGCCCGATGCGTCGCTGCTTGACCTTGGTGACGATGATGCCCTGGCGGCGCAGCGTGACGTTGACCACGGCTGCTCCGCCGGCGCGCATCTCCCCACGGATGACCTTGCCGGACTTGTCCTTGCCTTCCCACTGATAGTTGAGTTCCTTGACCTTGGCGATTGCTGCCGTTGCCATGACGGTGTCTCCTGCTTCATTCGTGGGCGCCGCCCACGACTTCCTCGAGCGAAAGTCACACCCCCTTGCGGAGGACGATCCTGCGATGATGCATGCGTAAAGACGCTTTGTAAAGCCTAGTGCGTTTCTAATCTATTGAAGACAAGGCATAAATTCACGGCTTGAGAACTTCGAGCCCGCTCCGCCAGGAATCCGTGGACGGTATCGGCGCGCCTGTCAGGCGGCTTCTGCGAGGTCGGACACGCGCGGCCTGAAAAGCCGCACCGTCTTGATCACGCGATCCTGGGTCTGGACGATCTCCATCGGCACCCCGGCGATCTTGAGGGCGACGCCCGCCTCGGGGATGTCGCGCAGATGCTCGAGGATGAGACCGTTCAGCGTCTCGCAGCACGCTCGAGCCCTCCACCAGGGCGCTGCCGTCCTTGTCCCAGGGTTCGATCTCCGATTTTACCGGTGCGGTCGTGGTGAACTCGCCGATGATCTCCTCGATGATGTCCTCGAGCGTCACCAATCCCTGCAATTCTCCGTATTCGTCCACCACCAGGGCAATGCGCTGATGGTTTTCCTGGAAGTACTGCAACTGCGCGAAAACGGGGGTGCCTGCGGGAACGAAATACGGCTCGGCGAGCAGCTCGGCCAAGGCTGCGCGGTCGAATTCTTCCGCGCGCACGAGGTGCATCACCTTGCGCAGGTGCAGGATGCCCGCGAGGTTGCCGAGCTCGCCCCGGTAGGCGGGAAGCCGCGTGTGGTACGCCGTGGTGAGCTGGGCGAGGATGCTCTCGGTCGGAGCCTCGAGATCGATCGCCTCGATCTGCGCGCGCGGCGTCATGACGTCCTCGATGGTGATCGCCTCGAGGTCGAAAAGGTTCACCAGGATGCTCTGGTGCTTCTTCGGCATGAACTGCCCTGACTCCAGCACGAGGAAGCGCAGTTCCTCCATCGACAGGCGCTGCGGCCCCGGGTCGATCGGGATGCGCAGCAACCACAGGAGCCCCCGCACGAATATGTTGGCGATCCAGAGCGTCCACGAGAATCCTTTGACAAGGGGCTTCAGCACGTAGCTCGCCGCGAGGGCCGTCTGCTCCGGAAAACGCGCGCCGATCACTTTGGGCGTGATCTCGGCGAACACGAGAATCAGGAATGCGACCGCGATGGTC
>VBDM01000020.1:0-502 GCA_005881355.1 Betaproteobacteria bacterium | reverse complement strand
CCAGCATCGTGATCACGGCGTTCACCAGCGTGTTGCCGGCGAGCAGCATCGAAAGGAGCTTGTCGGTCTGGCGCAGCAGCTCGGAGGCGAGCCGCGCGCCGCGGTTGCCGGCGCGCTCGAGCGCGCGCAGGCGGTAGCGGTTGATCGCCATCATCCCGGTCTCGGCCATCGAGAAAAAACCGGAAACGGTGAGCAGGACAGCGAGCGCGACGAACTGCGCGACTAACGGGATATCGTTCAAAGCGAATGCCCGGGGCGGGCCGGAGGAACCCGCCCCTATCGGGTGACGGGAACGGCAGTATAACTTACGCGAGACCGCGCTGCAGGATCACCTCGAGCACGAAGCGACTGCCGACGTAGGCGAGCAGCAGAGCGAGGAAGCCGGCGAGAGTCCAGCGCAATGCGGTGCGCCCGCGCCAGCCGTAGAGACGGCGGCCGGCGAGGAGCGCGGCGAAAATCAGCCACGAGACGACGGCGAAGAGCGTCTTGTGGTTGAACTTCA
>VBDM01000019.1 GCA_005881355.1 Betaproteobacteria bacterium | reverse complement strand
TCTGCCCCAGGAAGCCTCCGTGTTCCGCAAGCTGACCGTCGAAGAGAACATCCGGGCCGTGCTCGAGTTGCAGCAGCTCCCCGAGGAGGAAATCGAGTCCAGGCTCACCGGGCTGCTGCGCGATCTGAACATCGCGCATCTGCGGCAGTCGACCGCGCTGTCGCTCTCGGGCGGCGAGCGCCGCCGCGTCGAGATCGCCCGGGCGCTCGCGACGCGCCCGAATTTCATCCTGCTCGACGAGCCTTTCGCGGGCGTCGATCCGATCGCGGTGCTCGACATCCAGAAGATCATCCGTTTTCTCAAGCAGCGCGGCATCGGCATCCTCATCACCGACCATAACGTCCGGGAAACGCTGGGGATTTGCGACCGCGCCTACATCATCAACGAGGGCCTCGTGCTCGCCTTCGGCAAACCCGACGAGATCGTCTATAATGAAAACGTAAGACGCGTTTATCTCGGCGAGAACTTCCGGTTGTAGGGACAGCGAGGCCCGCGATGCACGTCCCGTTCCCATTTTGGCCCCACTGACGCGATCTCCTCGCAAGGCCCTCGCGTCCTTTCCCGATGAAGCAGACCCTACAGCTGAAGCTCTCGCAGCACCTGACGCTGACGCCGCAGCTTCAGCAGTCGATCCGCCTGCTCCAGCTCTCGACGCTGGAATTGAATCAGGAGCTCGAGAAGTTCCTGACGGACAATCCCCTGCTCGAGCGCGAAGACGCCGATAACGAGGCTCAGGCGGCGCCGATCCGCGTGAACGGCGAGCCGGCCACTGCCGTTCAGGCGCAGGCCGAGGAACCGAGCGCCGAGAGTTCCTCCGCCGCCGACACCATCTCCGCCGAAATCGACTGGGTCGGGGACGCGGGACCGGGCGCGGGCGGCCGCGACGACGCCGACGAGAACGATTTCTTCCAGGTCCCCGCAGAATCCCCTAACCTGCGCGAGCATCTGCTCAAGCAGCTCTCGCTGACCCAGCTCGAACCGCGCGACCGCAACCTGGTGGCGTTCCTGATCGAAGCGCTCGGCGACGACGGCTATCTCACGCAGCCGCTGGAGGAGCTCGCGCAGCTCGTGCCCGAGGAGCTGCAGCTCGATCCCGAGGAGCTGCACATCGCCCTCAGGCATTTGCAGAACTTCGATCCCACCGGGGTGGGCGCGCGAAACTGCGGCGAGTGCCTCGAGCTGCAGCTGCTCGTGCTTCCGGAGTCGACGCCGAGCCGCGCCCTCGCCCTTGCCGTCGCACGCGGGCACCTCGAGCTTCTCGCGGCCCGCGACTTCGCGAGGCTCAAGAAGGCGCTGCAATGCGGGGACGACGAGCTGCGAGCAGCCCAGCGCCTGATCCAGAGCCTCAACCCGCGCCCGGGCGCCGCATTCGCGCCGCTTGAGACGCGTTACGTCGTGCCCGACGTCATCGTCAAGAAGATCAAGAACGTCTGGGTGGCGAGCCTCAACCCGGACGCCGTCCCGAAGCTGCGCATCAACCGCATGTACGCCGATATCCTGCAGAACAACCGTAGCCACTCTGGCGGCCAGCTGTCGCATCAGCTGCAGGAAGCGCGCTGGCTGATCAAGAACGTACAGCAGCGGTTCGAAACGATCCTGCGCGTGTCGCAGGCGATCGTGGACCGGCAGCGGCACTTCTTCGAGCACGGCGAGGTCGCGATGCGGCCCCTGGTGCTGCGCGAGATCGCCGACACGCTCGGCCTGCACGAATCGACCGTATCGCGCGTCACCACCCAGAAATTCATGTTTACGCCGCGCGGCATCTTCGAGCTCAAGTACTTCTTCGGAAGCCACGTCGCCACCGAGACGGGTGGCGCCTGCTCCGCGACCGCGATCCGGGCCCTGATCAAGCAGCTGGTTGCCGCCGAGGACGCCCGCAAACCGCTTTCGGACAGCAAGATCTCCGAAATCTTGAGCCAGCAGGGCATCGTGGTCGCTCGCCGCACCATCGCCAAGTACCGGGAGTCGCTGCAGATCGCGCCCGTCAGCATGAGGAAATCGCTTTGACGCGAAAGGACGCTCCGCATGAACCTGACCATCAGTGGCCGTCACCTATCGGTCACGCCAGCACTGCGTAGCTACGTCGAGAGCAAACTCTCCAGGATCCGGCGGCATTTCGATCACGTCATCGACGTCAACGTCATTCTCACCGTAGACCACCTCAAGCAAAAGGCGGAAATCACCTGCCATGTCAGCGGGAAGGAAATCTTCGTCGAGAGCGAGGACCCGGACCTGTACGCCGCGATCGACGCCCTGGCGGACAAGCTCGACCGCCGCATCATCAAGTACAAAGACCGTCTGCACGCGCATCCCCATGATGCGCTCAAGCACCACTCCCCCCCGGATTAATCCCTTAGCTTAGTGTAGAATTCCACGCCTTTCCGGCCCGTCCGGCACGGTATCTGCGTGCGGGGCTTGCCGAAATCCGATTCGCAGAGTCCTCGATGAACCTGATTGCGAAGCTTTTGCCTCCGTCCAACATCCTTCTCGACCTGGATGTGACGAGCAAGAAGCGCATGTTCGAGCAGGCGGGGCTCCTCTTCGAGAACAACCAGGGCGTGGCGAGGAGCCTCGTGTTCGACAGCCTGTTCGCCCGGGAGCGTCTCGGCTCGACGAGCCTTGGCCAAGGGGTCGCTATTCCCCACGGCAGGATCAAGGGTCTGAAAGAGGCGGTCGGCGCTTTCATCCGCCTTGCTCAGCCGGTGCCGTTCGACGCCCCGGACGGCAAGCCCGTCAGTCTCGTGTTCGTGCTGCTGGTGCCCGAGCAGGCAACCGAACAACACCTGCGGATCCTGTCGGAGCTCGCGCAGATGCTGAGCGATCGCGAACTGCGCGAAAAGCTCTCGACGGACACCGACCCGAGCGCACTCCATCAGCACATCACCGCCTGGCAACCCCATGTTGCAGATCAGCGTCGCGCAGCTGTATGACGATAATCGCGACAAGCTCGGGCTCGCCTGGCTCGGCGGAACAGCGGGCGGCGGCACTTGGTTGCGGCGCGACAGCGCCGACGGCGCAGCGCTCGTAGGCCATCTCAACCTCATCCATCCGAACCGCGTTCAGGTCCTCGGCGACCACGAGATCGCGCACCTCGCCGCGTTCGGGGAAGTCGATCTGTTCGCGATGCTCGGCAAGCTCTTTGCGGTCCACCCGGCCGCGGTCGTGATCGCCGACGGAGCGCCCGCCGACGTGCGCCTGCTGAAAGCAGCCGAAGCCTCGGGCACGGCGGTGTTCGCCGCCGAGTTGCCGGCTGCGCAAGTCATCGACCGGCTGCGCCGCTACCTCGGCAAGGCGCTCGCCGAAACGACTGAGCGCCACGGCGTATGCATGGACGTGCTGGGGCTCGGGGTCCTGATCACCGGCGACTCGGGGGCCGGAAAGAGCGAGCTCGCGCTGGAGCTGATCAGCCGCGGCCACGGGCTCGTCGCCGACGACGTGGTCGAAATCTCGCGAATCGCGGCCTCGACGCTCGAGTGCCGCTGCCCCCCGGTGCTGAAGGATTTTCTCGAAGTGCGCGGCCTGGGCGTGCTCAACATCCGCACGATCTTCGGCGAGACCGCGGTTCGGCCGAAGATGAACCTGCGGCTGATGGTGCATCTGGATCGGCCGGGCGCCGCCGAGTCCGAGCGGCTGCCGCTGCATGAGCTGTCCGAGGACATCCTCGGAGTGACCGTCCGGAAGGTCGTGATCCCGGTCGCCGCGGGCCGCAACCTTGCGGTGCTGCTCGAGGCGGCGGTGCGCAACTACATCCTGCAGCTTCGCGGCATCCACTCAACGGCCGAATTCACGCAGCGACAGCAAGCGGAGATGAAGAAAGATTGAAACGGACGAGCGCGCTCGCCGTTTCAATCTCGCCCTCCGGAGACCTCGCGAGTCGGGTTTTGCGCGGCTCTCTGCATTCCGTTAAGGTATCGAAATGCAACTCGTGCTCATCAGCGGCCTGTCGGGCTCCGGAAAAAGCGTCGCGCTCAACGTCCTCGAGGACAGCGGCTACTACTGCGTCGACAACCTTCCGGGACAGCTGCTCGAGCAGTCGGTGGAGCTGCTGCGCCGCGCCGGCCACGACCGGGTTGCAATGAGCATCGACGCGCGCACCGGCGAATCGCTGGAGCTCGTCCCCAACTACGTCTCCGCGCTCAAGCGCCAGGGCGTGGACGTGCGGCTGCTCTTCCTCGACGCGAAGAACGACACGCTGGTCAGGCGCTTCTCCGAGACGCGCAGGCGCCATCCGCTCGCCACCGGCAAGCGCACGATAGAGGAGTGCCTCGCGCGCGAGCGCGAGCTTCTCGCCCCCGTCGGCGAGATCGGTTATCGAGTCGATACGACCGATCTTTTGCCGAACGCGCTTCGCAACTGGATCAAGGAACTGCTCGGCATCCGGGCCCAATCGACCATGCTCGTGCTCGAGTCCTTCAGCTACAAGGAGGGCGTTCCCCTGGACGCCGACATCGTGTTCGACGTGCGCTGCCTCCCCAATCCGCATTATGATCCACGGCTTCGGCTGCTCACCGGTCTTGACTCCGAAGTGGTCGCGTTTCTCGAAAAGGAGCCGAAAGTCGGCACCATGCTGGAGGACATCCGCCGCTTCGTGGAGACCTGGCTGCCCGCCTACGGCCAGGACAGCCGCAGCTCGCTCACGGTCGCCGTCGGCTGCACCGGCGGACGGCACCGCTCTGTGTACTTCGTCGAGCGGCTCGGCGCCCACTTCCGGGACCGTACGCCAGTGCTCGTGCGCCACCGGCACCTGGCCGCTGCGGCATGAAACCGACCGTCGCCGTCGCGCTGACCGGCGCCTCGGGAATGCCGTACGGCCTGCGGCTGATCGAGTCGCTGATACGCGCCGACGCCCGGATCTACCTCCTGTACTCGCAGGCGGCCCACGTGGTCGCCAAGCAGGAGCTCGACCTTGCGCTTCCGCCGCGCGCGAGCGATGCCGAGCGCATGTTTTCCGAGCGCTATTCTGCGAAGCGCGGTCAGCTGCGGGCGTTCGGTCGCGAGGACTGGTTTGCGCCGGTCGCCTCCGGCTCCAATCCTCCCGACGCGATGGTCATTTGCCCCTGCACGGTGGGCACGCTCGCCGCGGTCGCGGGGGGGCTCTCCGACACGCTCATCGAGCGCGCCGCCGACGTCATGCTGAAGGAGGGCCGCAAGCTGATCCTGGTACCGCGCGAGACGCCGTTTTCGGCGCTTCACCTGGAGAACATGCTGAAGCTCGCGCGCGCGGGCGCGGTGATCCTTCCCGCAAACCCCGGCTTCTATCACCACCCGAAAAGCGTCGAAGACCTCGTCGACTTCATCGTGGCGCGAATACTCGATCACCTGGGCATTCAGCACGAATTGATGCGCCGCTGGGGCGAAGAACGCTAGGCGAAGCGCGGTCGTGAAGTCGCTCCGCGTTCCGATATTTCCGCTGAACACCGTGCTGTTCCCCGGCGGCCTGCTCCCCTTGCGAGTGTTCGAGGCACGCTACATGGACATGACGCGCGGCTGCCTGAAGCGCGACGAGCCCTTCGGGGTGTGCCTCATCCACGAGGGGTCCGAGGTCGGCGCGCCGGCCGTCCCAGAGGGCGTCGGGTGCCTGGCGAAAATCCTCGAATGGGATATGCAGCAGCAGGGCATCCTGAACCTCACGACCCACGGCAGCCAGCGCTTCCGCATCCTTGAGCGCGCGACCAGCACGCAAGGCCTGATTTCGGCCGATGTCGAGCTGATCCCCCCGGACGCGAGCATCGCGGTTCCCGAGAAGTTCGCCGCCTGCGCTCGGCTCCTGGAAATGGTCGTTGTCGACCACGGCAAGCCCGTTTTCGCCGAGCCGCACGCCTTCGACGACGCCGCCTGGGTGGGCTACCGCCTGACCGAGATCCTGCCGGTGCCGCTCCTCGCCAAGCAAAAGCTCCTCGAGCTCACCGACAGCCTGGCGCGGCTGTCGATCCTGCAGCGCTTTCTCGAAAGCCGCGGCCTCGCCGCGGCCTAACCCGGCAACGCGGCGAGCAGTTTCCTCACCGGCGCCGGCACCGCGGCCTGCGGTGCTTCTTCGAGGGGCAGCCAGACTTGTCCCGGCTCCGACGCGCAGTGGGTCCGCGCATCCAGGTGACAAACCACAGGCGTGACCTGCAAGGTGAAATGGGTGAAACCGTGCTGCAGAAGCGGCAGTTGCCTGGCGCTCGCAAGCTTCGCGCCGAAACGACGGCCGCAATAATCGCGCGGATCGGCGCCCGAGGGCATCTCGGGCAGGCACCACAAGCCTCCCCAGATACCCACCGGCGGGCGCTTTTCCAGCAGCACTTCGCCGTCGCGCAGAAGCAGCAGCATCGAGGTTTTCCTCCCCGGCAGCGCCCTGCGCGGCCGCGGCTGGGGATACGCCTCCGCTTTGCCCTGGGCACGAGCCTCGCAACTCGTCTTCAAGGGACAGCTCGCGCATGCGGGCCGCTTGCGGGCGCACACGCCCGCGCCCAAGTCCATCAGCGCTTGCGTATAGCGCTCGATGTTTTTGCGCGGAAGCTGTGACTCGGCGAGTTTCCACAAGCGACCTTCGATCAGCCTCTCGCCCGGGTAGCCGCGCACCGCGAAATGGCGCGCGAGCACCCGCTTGACGTTGCCGTCGAGGATGGCTTCGCGCTCGCCGAACGCGAACACCGCGATCGCCGCCGCCGTGGAGCGCCCCAGCCCGGGGAGCTGCGCAAGCTCCTCGCGCGTGCGCGGAAACCGGCCGCGGTGCGATTCGACCAGGACTCGCGCCGCGGCGTGCAGGTTGCGGGCCCGCGAGTAATAGCCCAGCCCGCTCCACA
>VBDM01000413.1 GCA_005881355.1 Betaproteobacteria bacterium | reverse complement strand
TGAACCGCGTCACCAAAGTAGTGAAGGGCGGCCGGATCCTCGGCTTTGCGGCGCTCACCGTGGTCGGCGACGGTGACGGCGCGGTAGGCATGGGCAAAGGCAAGGCGCGCGAAGTGCCGGTGGCCGTGCAGAAGGCGCTCGAAGAGGCGCGCCGCAGGATGTTTCGCGTGACCCTGAAGAACGGCACGCTGCAGCACGCCGTCACCGGAAAGCACGGCTCCTCCAAAGTGATCATGCTGCCCGCGCACGAAGGCACCGGGATCATCGCCGGAGGCCCCATGCGCGCGGTATTCGAAGTGATGGGCGTGACCAACGTGCTCGCCAAGTGCATCGGCTCGACCAATCCGTACAACGTGGTCCGAGCGACGCTCGACGGCCTGAAAAAGATGAACACCCCCTCGAAGATTGCGGCCAAGCGCGGCAAGTCGATCGAGGAAATCACCGCTTGAAATCACGCACATGGCAGACAAGAAGCTCGTCAAAAGCACCAACGGCTGCAAGGCGGCGCATCGCGCCACGGTGCGCGGCCTGGGGTTGCGGCGGCTGCATCAGACGGTCGAGCTCAAGGACACGCCGCAGGTGCGAGGCATGATCAACAGCGTGATTTACCTGGTGCGCTTCGAGGGATAAATGGAACTCAATACGCTGAAACCGGCCTCCGGCTCCAAGCGCGCGCGCAAGCGCGTCTGCCGCGGCATTGGCTCGGGGACGGGCAAAACGGGAGGACGCGGGCACAAGGGTCAGAGGGCCCGCTCGGGCGGTTTTCACAAGGTCGGATTCGAGGGTGGCCAGATGCCGCTGCAGCGCCGGCTGCCCAAGCGCGGCTTCAACTCGCTTACCCGGGAGGACACCGCCGAGGTGCGGCTTTCGGACCTCGAGCGCCTCACGGCCGAGAAAATCGATCTCGCCGCACTGAAAGAGGCGGGCGTGGTGCCGGTTTTTTCAGACGCAGCCAAGGTGATCGTCTCGGGCAAGCTCACGCGCAAGGTTGCGCTGACCGGAATCGCGGTGAGCAAAGGGGCGCGCGCCGCGATCGAAGCGGCGGGCGGCAGCACCGACGCGCCCATTCCTCAGCCCAAGCCGAAGCCCGAGCCGAAATGGGTTGCCGCGCCCCAGCCCGAGGCCCAGGCGAAACCGGGCAAGGACGAGGCCAAGGCCAAGGCCGACAAGAGCGAGGCCAAAGCCAAGGGTGAAGCCAAGAAGGCCGAAGCCCGGCCGGGCGCGAAACCCGAGGGCAAAAAAGGAAAGAAAAGCGAGTAGCGTTCGATGGCCACGCAAATCCCTCAGCTCGGCAAGACGGGCAAGTACGGCGACCTGAAAAAACGGCTGCTCTTTCTGCTCGGAGCCCTGGTCGTTTTCCGCATCGGGGCGCACATTCCGGTTCCGGGAATCGATCCGATCCGGCTCGCCGAGCTGTTCCAGTCGCAGCAGGGCGGGATCCTGGGCCTGTTCAACATGTTCTCGGGCGGGGCGCTCTCCCGCTTCACGATTTTCGCGCTCGGCATCATGCCCTACATCTCTTCCTCGATCATCATGCAGCTCATGACCGCTGTGTCCCCGCAGCTCGAGCAGCTGAAAAAAGAGGGCCAGGCCGGCCAGCGCAAGATCACCCAGTACACGCGCTACGGCACGGTGTTTCTCGCGCTTTTCCAGGCGACCGGCATTTCGATCGCGCTCGAGTCGCAGCCCGGGCTGGTCATCGACCCGGGCCTGATGTTCCGCTTCACCACCGTCGTGACTCTGGTGACCGGCACGATGTTCCTGATGTGGCTGGGCGAGCAGGTGACCGAGCGGGGCCTCGGAAACGGCATCTCGATCATCATCTTCGCCGGCATCGCCGCGGGGCTGCCCAACGCGATCGGCGGGCTGCTCGAGCTGGTCCGCACGGGCGCGATGCATCCGCTCACGGCGCTTCTGATAACGGCAGCGGTGGTGGTCGTGACCTGGGGCGTGTGCTTCATCGAGCGCGGCCAGAGAAAGATTCTGGTCAACTACGCCAAGCGCCAGATCGGCAACAAGGTGTACGGCGGACAGGCATCGCATTTGCCGTTCAAGCTCAACATGTCCGGCGTGATTCCACCCATATTCGCCTCCTCGATCATCCTGTTTCCGGCGACTCTTGCCGGCTGGTTCACCAGCGGCGTCGCGGGCGGGAGCGCATGGGAGCTCCTGAAGCAGTGGCAGATCGGCGCTGCATTCAGCCTGACGATCCGGGATATCGCGTCCACGATGTCGCCGGGCCAGCCCATTTACGTGATCCTG
>VBDM01000018.1 GCA_005881355.1 Betaproteobacteria bacterium | reverse complement strand
TTTACTCCTGAATGGGTTGGTCTTACTTCGCGACGATCCCCATGATGTCGTCTTCACGCATCACGAGGTACTCGGTGCCTTCGATTTTCACGGCCTGGCCGGAGAACTTGCCGAACAGAATTCGATCGCCGACCTTGACGTCGAGCGGGCGCATCTTGCCGTCTTCGAGAATCTTGCCTTTACCCACGGCGATGACTTCGCCCTGGTCGGGCTTCTCCGCGACGTTGTCGGGGATGACGATGCCGCCTGCGGACTTGCGCTCCTCATCGAGACGCTCCACCACAACGCGGTCGTGCAAGGGACGGATTTTCATCATGACATTGCATCCTTAATGATCAATTAGTGGTCGCTATTCTTGCGGCCAAAGGAAATCAGCTCTTCCTTGAGCAGACCGGAGGGCTGATTTGCCCGCCCTCCGGTCGAACCCAAACACCTGCTGGCTTCAGGCCGCTACAGCGGCGCCGATCTTGTGGAAAGTGGAGTTGGAAACCTCGTAGGTATCGACGCGAGGAGTTCCGACAACCAGCTTCTCCAGGATCTTGGTCACGTCCGCGTAGGGTCCGCGGTTATAGGCATCGGCGCTTTCTTTGTTGTCCCACAAGCTCACGCCGAAAGCTTCGGTTCCGGCCGGGACAACGAACGTGATTTCATCCTGAAACCCTTTTTGCTTGCGAAGCATGGGGATGACTTCCTTTTCCAGCCGCTGGGTAAACTCGGCAGTGCTGTTGGGCTTCAGATTCAGGGATACGCGGCGTGCATACATGTCGTTCTCCTCAGCTTGGTTGTGATGGCCAAGGAGGCAATTCAGATAACCGTTTCCAGTTCAGATGGCCAGAAGGCTTCCTCAGTCCGTTAACGAGGGTAGGTTAATTAACTTGACTTGTCAAGCGATATATTCCAATATTGGCTCTGCTTAATCCGAAACGGTTAATCACAGGAGGCATCCGATGGACGTTGGCTTGGTCATCAGGAAACGACTGGAACACTTGGGGTTCGAGCAGAAGGACTTGGCGGCCGCCGCCGAAGTCACCGAGTCCTACATCTCTCAGCTGCTGACCCGGAAGAAATTGCCCCCCGCGCCCGATCGAACCGACCTCTACGAGAAGATGGGCGAGTTCCTCAAGCTGTCGGGCGGCAAGCTCGCGAAGCTTGCCGAGCTCCAGCGCAGGGAGGAGCTGAAGAAAGATTTCGAGGACCCGCCGGCGCCCATGTTTCAAGAAGTCCGAGCGTTGGTTCTGCGCAAGTGCGCACCGGGAAGACAGCAAGAGATACGGGCGATTTTCGAGAAGCAGCCTTTCGGTGAACTCGAGCGCCTCGTCACCCAAAAGCTTCTGGACGTGATCAAGGGGGTTGCCAGAGAGGAACTGAAAAGCGAAAAATGGCTCCGTTCGGTGGCTCGAGCGAGCGGCCGAGGCTATAAGCAGATGCGCGTCATGGTCCTCGAGTTTCTGGACACAGACGTCTTTCACGTGTCATTGGAAAACTGCGTTTCCTTCCTGGATCCGCTGATCGACTCGTGGGATATCGACCTCTCGACCTTCAGCATGAATATCGTGCTCAACCGAAGATTCGCCCCGGGGCATTCGAAGCGACTGGAGTTCGTCGAAGCGGAATCCGGCCGGCCTTTCGGCGACGAGCCGGGGCTCAACGCATTTCTCAAGGATGCTTCACTTAACGGTGATGCGACTCCGGAGGAAATCGAATTCTTAAAACGGCTGAGGTTCAAGGGAAAGCGCCCTACGCCGCTCTACTATTACCGGGAATTGCAGAATCTCAGGGATCCGCTGCATTTTCGCGCTGTAGAGAGTGATTGAAAATCAGGGTCGAGTATTGCTCACGACAGGAGTAAATCCGCAGCGGCACGTCATGGAGTATCTTTGATCCCTGCCATCGATCATGCTGCTCGCCGAACTGCTCGCCGCATCCGAGCGCGTCGCCGCGACGCGCAGCCGCCTCGCGAAAATCGAAGCGCTCGCGGAATGCCTGCGCCGGCTCGACGCATCCGAGATCGCGCTCGGCGTCGCTTACCTGAGCGGCGATATCCGCCAGGGCAAGATCGGCGTCGGCTACGCGAGCCTGGAAGACGCGCTCGCCGCGGCGCCCGCGAGCGCGCCCCGGCTCTCGCTCGCGCAGGTGGACGAAGCGCTCGCGCGCCTCGCGCAAATCAAGGGAGCGGGTTCCGCAGCCGAGCGCCAGCGCGTGCTCGCCGAGCTCTTCGCGCGCGCGACTTCGGGCGAGCAGGATTTCCTCGCGCGCCTGCTCTTGGGCGAGCTGCGCCAGGGCGCGCTCGAAGGGATCATGCTCGATGCCATCGCGAAAGCCGCGAACCTGCCTGCCGCGCGGGTGAGAGCGGCGGCGATGCGCGCGGGCGGCCTTCCCGCGGTCGCGGAAGCCGCGCTCACCGAAAGCGAAGCGGGCCTCGCGCGCTTCGCGCTCAGGGTCTTCCAGCCGGTGCAACCGATGCTCGCGCAGCCCGCGGAGGATGTCGCCGACGCCCTCGAGCGCCTCGGCACCGCGGCCTTCGAGTGGAAGCTGGACGGCGCGCGCGTGCAGGCGCACAAGTCGGGCGGCGAAATCCGCGTCTATACGCGGAGCTTGAACGAGGTCACCTCCGCCGTGCCCGAGGTCGTCGAGGCGCTGCGCGATTGCGCCGCGCGCGAGCTGATCGCGGACGGCGAGACGATCGCGCTGCGGCCCGACGGCACGCCCTACCCTTTCCAGGAAACCATGCGTCGCTTCGGGCGCAAGCTCGACGTGGAGACGCTGCGGGCGACGCTCCCCTTGAGCGTCTTTTTCTTCGACTGCCTGCTCGCCGACGGGACAGACCTCACCGCGAAACCCGCACGGGAGCGTTTCGACGCGCTCGCGAAATTTCTCCCGGCGAAGATTCTCATCCCGCGCCTTGTCACCGGCGACAAGGAAGCCGCCCAAGCTTTCTACGACGGAGCGCTCGCGCGCGGCCACGAAGGCGTCGTGGCGAAAGCGCTCGACGCCCCGTACGAGGCCGGAAGCCGCGGCGCCGGCTGGATCAAGATCAAGGAGGCGCGCACGCTCGATCTCATCGTCATCGCCGTCGAATGGGGCAGCGGCCGCCGCAAGGGCTGGCTCTCGAACCTGCACCTTGGCGCGCTCGATCCCGCGACCGGTAGCTTCGTCATGCTGGGAAAAACTTTCAAGGGCATGACCGACAAGATGCTCGCCTGGCAGACCGAGCGGCTTCTCTCGCTCGAAACCTCGCGCGAGGGCCACGTCGTGCACGTGCGGCCGGAGCTCGTCGTCGAGATCGCGTTCAACGAAATCCAGCAGAGCTCGACCTATCCCGGCGGCTTCGCGCTGCGCTTCGCGCGCGTCAAGCGCTACCGCGATGACAAGAGCGCGAAGGATGCCGACACGATCGAGACCGTGCGGGCGTTATATGAAGGGCAGTTGCATCGGCGGGCGAGCGAAAGTTCCGGCTAAAGGGGTTACCCCTTTCTGGAACATCTGCGCTACGCCGCGCGCCGGCCGATCAGGGAGAGGAATTCCTCCCGCGTCGCGACGGAATCGCGAAACACCCCCAGGACGGACGAAGTCACCATCGTAGAGTTCTGCTTCTCCACGCCGCGCATCATCATGCATAGATGGCGTGCTTCGATCATCACGCCTACGCCCGTGGCCTTAATCGACTCCATGACCACCCGGGAAATCTGTTCCGTCAGGCGCTCCTGCAATTGCAGCCGCCGCGCGTACATGTCCACCAGCCGGGCCAGCTTGCTCACGCCGAACACCCTGCCGCTGGGGATATAGCCGATATGGCAGCGGCCGAAGAACGGCAGCATGTGGTGTTCGCACAGGCTGTAGACCTCGATGTCCCGGACGATGACCATGCTGCTGGTCTCCTGGGCAAAGCACGCGCCGTTGATCAACTGCTTTGCATCGGTGCGATACCCTGAAGTGAGAAACGTCAACGCCTTGGCTACCCGCTGCGGCGTATTGAGCAGCCCTTCGCGCCCAGGGTCTTCGCCGATCTCGATCAACAGTTCACGCACCAAACGTCCGATTTTCTCAGCGTTCAAATCCATCGCCGGATATCCTTTCGCAACAACACAGCGCGGGCCGCGAAGCCTTCGAGATATCGTTCGGTCATTGCCGTTACGGTTCGAGGGAACCCAAGTACGCGGAGATCGCCACCATCTCCTCGACGGTCAGCTTGGCGACGACCGCTTTCATGAGCTCGGCCAGGGATCCGGAGCGATTGCCGGTCTGCAGGTCGTGAAGCTGGCGGAAGACATAGATGGGCGGACGTCCGACGATACCGGGCACCTCGCCGAGGCCCTTCAACGATGGACCGTGGCAGATGGCGCATTGAATGGTCCTGCCCGCGCCGCCGCTTGCGACCAGCGCCTCGCCTTTCGCGATGCTGCCCGCCGGCACGTAATCGATAAAGCCCGAGTGGGGATCGCGGCTGTGCGCTCTGACCGGATCCTGCGGCAGCACGATGATGCGATTGCCGATCGGCTCGGTGCCCCCGGCCGGCATGGCAAAACGCATGGCTCCCGAGCCGACGTAGCTTTTCGGCACGGTGTCGGTCTCGACCACCTTGGTCCAGGCGCCTGGTTTGAGGGCGGCGAAGTATTCGCCGGCGGCGCGCACATCGGCGTCCGAAATCGCCTTCGCGATCTCGATCATCGTCGTCGCTCTTACGCCCTTCCTGTTTCCGCTCTTGAACTCGGCCATCTGGCGCACGAGATAGGGGACGGGAAGACCCGCGAGACTGGAGGATTCGGGGTGACCGTTTCCGGTCGGGAGATGGCAGAGCGCGCACGCGCGTGCCGGCTTTTTCCCGCTGGCAACGATCTCCGGCATCGGCGGATGCTCGTCGGGAAACCAGTCCGGCGGGTTGAAGCCATCGTCGATCTGCGCCTGCGTGTACTTCTTGGCGCTCCCGGGCATCTGCTTCTGTGCCACATTGTCAAGAGGCCCCGGCTTGGGCGTGACCGGATAAGCCCACTCCAGATCGTCGGCTCCGATCGCAAGACCGGGAAGCAAAGCAATCCCCAGGACACAAACGAAATTCTTCATGAATGCCTCCATTTTCCTGCGCCCCACCGGTGATAGGAAATTCAGTCCGCCGTTGCCGGCGCGCGTTCGGCAGCCGGATCGGCGCCCCCTAAGCGCTTCTCGGAACGGCGCGGTGAGGCAAATCATGTAGTCGCCAGGCGCAGCGAGTCAAGCGCGGCGGCGGCGTCTTTCGCGGGATTTGTGTTTCCCCTCCGAATCGGGATAATCTTCTCTCCTGTCTCGTTCGGATTGTCTCGGCCGGGCTGACCGCCCGGCCTGTTTTTTTTCCATCGGAGACGCCGCATGCAAACCCGTACGGAGCCATTCACTCTCGCGGTCCCGGTGAACCACGCCGACCACGTCCTGGGCCCGGCGTCGCCGCCGGTGACCGTCGTCGAATACGGCGATTTCGAGTGCCCGTTCTGCCTGCAAGCCTATCCCGCGGCGAAGATACTGCTCGCGCATTTCGCGCACAAGCTGCGCTTCGTGTATCGGCACTTTCCGCTGGTCGACGCGCATCCGCACGCCGAGCTGGCCGCCGAGGCCGCCGAGGCCGCGGCCGCGCAAGGCAAGTTCTGGCCGATGCATGACCTGCTGTTCGAGAATCAGAAGCACCTCAAGGCGGCGCACCTGAGGCAGTACGCGCAGAAGTTGGAGCTGGACCTGGAGCGTTACGACTACGAGATGGGGGATCACGTGTACCTGCAGCGCGTGCAAGAACACGTCGCCGGCGGAGTCAAAAGCGGCGTCCACTCGATGCCGGCGTTTTTCGTAAACGGCGCGCTGCAGGACGTCTCCTTCGGGGTCGAGCGCATGTTCAAGCTGATCGAAGACCGGGTGCGCGCTGCCACGCACGACTGACCAGCCGGCCGGCAGCGAAGCACCCGGGCGGGGGAGGGCGGCCGCTATGATCCCGCTTCACGCTCGAGCAAGGCGCGCTTGCGCTCGACGCCCCAGCGGTAGCCGGAGAGCGCGCCGTCGGTGCGCACCACCCGATGGCAAGGAATGGCGACCGCGATCGCGTTCGATGCGCAGGCCTGCGCCACGGCGCGCACCGCTTTCGGCGCGCCGATGCGCCCGGCGATTTCGGTGTAGCTCGCGGTCGAGCCGGCCGGAATCTCGCGCAGTGCCCGCCACACCCGCTGTTGGAAGGCCGTGCCGCGCACGTCGAGCGGAAGATCCAGACCGAGCGCCGGCGCTTCGACGAAGCCGACCACCTTGGCCACCCATTGCTCGACCTGAGCCAAATGGATCAAACTTTCACCAGTTCCGGCGTAATTGCCAGATTGATCGTTCCCTGAGCCAAATGGATCAAACTTTCACCAGTTCCGGCGTAATTTCGCGCCTTCGGGCATTGCTACGATTTGCGGCCATATTGGCGATCAGAGCGTGGCAAAGTTGCCTTGCGAGCGACAGATCTTATGGACGACATGCCGGTACTCACAGACCGGGAAAATCCGCCGAAGGCGGGGGCGCGAGGCTCGATGCCCGGCCTCAAGACAGGGATCGGCTGCAGATAAACGGCAACCCGGGGTCAGTTGCGACTGAGCGGAAAGGCAATCGAGCCTTTGGCTATGGATGCAAGGCACACGACGCGCAGGCCTCGGACAATGCCGGCAGGCCATTCGCCTCCGGCGGGCTCCGCGAACGCCCAGCACAGGACGTCGGTCGTCGTAGTGCGAGACCTGTCGACGCTGTCGGGTTTCATCCCGGCCTGGGAAGAACTGGCGGCAACCGCGCTTGAGCCCAACGTCTTCTACGAGCATTGGATGCTGCTGCCGGCGCTGGAAGCGTTCGGGGCCTGCAAAGACATCAGCATCGTTCTGGTGCTGATCCACGACTCCCGCAACCCAAACGCTCCTGTAAAGCTCGGCGGGTTGTTTCCGCTGGAGCGGATCCCCAGCTTCGGAAAGCTCAAAGTGTCAGCCCTGAGCTTGTGGCAGTACATCCACTGCTACCTATGCACGCCCCTGGTTCGCGCCGACACTGCCTACGAATGTCTGGCCGAATTATTTCAATGGCTCCGGTCGGGCGAAGCAAGCGCCTCGCTGCTGGAACTGAAGGGAATCTCGGGAGACGGGCCGTTCCATCGCGTGCTGGTCGACCTGTTCAACGACTCCGGGATGCTGCACTGGGTGAGCCACATTTGCACGCGCGCCCTGTTGCGCGACGCGAACGACA
>VBDM01000411.1 GCA_005881355.1 Betaproteobacteria bacterium | reverse complement strand
CTGCGGCTGGTTCACGTGGAGCGGGTCGACTTGAGCCGGGTGAAAAAAGAGGACTTCGAGATCATCGAACATCTGAAATCGCATCATTCCGATCTTTATCAAAACCTGCGCAAGGCCGCGCGCGGCAAACGCAGGAAGCCTGAGGAATCCGATCACTAGCCCGACTCTCAATCGCTGGGCCGGCGGGCTGGTCAAAAGACGCGGCGAGAGCTGCGCGAAGGGGACGGGAGGGGGGTTTGAGGCGGCGGACATCAGTCCGCCGCCTTTTTTTTCTTTAGGTCCTGGCGGAAGGTGTGAGATTCGAACTCACGAGGGACTTGCGCCCCTGCCGGTTTTCAAGACCGGTGCCTTCAACCGCTCGGCCAACCTTCCGCTTGCCGGGTTTTGCCGTGGATACAACCCGAAGCTTAGCGCCGAGTCAGGCCTTGTTCACCCTCCGAGGCTAAGTGTTTGTTGGGCTTGAATTGTATCATCCGGCCCCGATATACCTGACCGTATTACGCTGCGCGCGAGGGACAAGGTTATACTGGCCAGCGCTCGGTTTGAAACGTGGCAGGTATCGACCTGCAAATTAGACGGAGGATGAATATGCAACCCGAACTCCAACCAGTGCGCTCGAACGAGAGCGGCTACAGAACCTACGGCACGGCGGTCGCTGCCGGGTCGCAAAGGGTCTTGCGCAACACCTATCTGCTCCTCGCCCTGACGATGGCGCCGACCATCGCCGGCGCCTTACTAGGCATGGCGACGGCATCGGTCGTAATGGCACACCCGATCATTACCACGTTCGTGATGCTCGCCGCGGTGGTGGGCCTGCAATTCGCGATCATCGCCAACCGCAACAGCGCGCTCGGCATCGGGTTTCTGCTTCTGATGACCGGACTTCTCGGCTGGTGGCTGGGACCGATCCTCAACTACGCTCTCGCCTTGAAGAATGGTGCTCAGCTTGTCGGCTACGCTGCAGGTGGAACGGGAGTGGTATTCCTGGTCATGGGCGCAATCGCGACGGCCACGAAGCGAGACTTCGGCTTCATGGGCAAATTCCTGTTCGTCGGCATGATCGCTCTGGTCATCGCGATGATCGCGAACATGTTCCTGCAGATCCCGGCGCTCGCGCTCGCTATCTCGACCCTGGCTATCGTGGTGTTTTCGCTGTTCCTGCTGCACGATCTCTCCAGGATCGTCACCGGAGGCGAAACCAACTACATCGTGGCGACAACCGGCGTGTACCTGAGCTTGTTCAATATATTCGCGAACCTGCTTCAGCTGCTGCTCGCGCTGGGAGGCGAACGAGACTAGAACCGAAGGCGTGCCGCAAAAAAGGGCGCTTCGGCGCCCTTTTTTATTCATCCCGCTCGAACAGGGCGATCGACTCCACGTGCGAAGTGTGCGGGAACATGTTCACGACCCCGGCAGCCGCGAACCGGTAGCCCTGCGCGTGGACCAGCACGGCGCTGTCGCGCGCGAGCGCGGGGGATGGACCTCGAAAACGATTTTACGAGCTCGATCGCGCCCTCGCGCGGCGGATCGAGCAAGGCCTTGTCGCAAGCGGGCAAATCCGCACACGCGCCCGCATCGAAAAGGTCCGCTTCTAGGAAGCGGCAGCGGTCAGCGAGCCCGTTCGAGGTCGCGTTCGCTCGCGCGCTCGCAATCAGTCCGGCGTTGCCTTCGACGCCGAGAACCTCCGCTCCGCAACGGGCGACCGGAAGCGTGAAGTTTCCCAGTCCGCAGAAGAAATCGGCGATTTTCTCTCCCGGGCGCGGATCGAGCAGCGACAGCGCCCGCCGAACGAGCACGCGATTGACCGGCGGGTTGACCTGGGTGAACTCGGTCGGCCCGAACGCGATGCGCAAACCGTATTCGGGGAGCGCGTAAGAGAGCCCGGGGCCGTCGACGGGCCAGAACGGCCGGGCCGAGTCCGGCCCCGCGGGCTGGAGCCACAGTTGCACGCCGTGACGCTCGGCGAACTGCCTGAGCCGCGCGGCATCGCCTGCCCCGGGCAACGCCAGCACCCGCAATACCAGCACGACGAGCTCGTCGCCGACTGCAACTTCGATCTGGGGCAGGCGCCCCTGGATCTCCAGCGAACCCACCAGCGCACGCAGCGGCCCGATGAGATTCGAGATGCGCGGCGGCAGCACTTCGCAGCTGGTCATGTCCGTTACGAAGCTCGACTTGCGTTCGCGAAACCCCACGAGCGATCCGCCCTTCCTGGGCACCCAGCGGACCGACATTCGCGCCCGGTGCCGGTAGCCCCAGAAAAGCCCGTAGAGAGGCCGCAGCAAGGTTTCGGGGCGTACGCGGCCGATGTGCCAGAGCGCGTCCTCCAGCACGCGCTGCTTCGCCGCGACCTGCGCGCGCTCCTCGACGTGCTGCATCGAGCACCCCCCGCACGTGCCGAAGAAGGCGCAGCGCGGCGAAACCCGCGCGGTTCCTTCCTTTTCGATCCGCACGACCTGAGCGAGCTCCCAGGCGGGTTTCTTCCGGTAGGACGAAAACTCGACGATCTCCCCGGGCAGCGCGCCATCGACGAACAGCGTCTTCCCCTCGACGTGCGACACGCCGCGGCCCTCCCGGTCGAGGGATTCGATAAAGGCGATTGGCATGATCGACTACGGAATCAGCCCCACTGGCGAAGAAATTCCTGCCAGTGTGCATCCTTGGACTTCGCCAGCGTGTTTCGCACCAAATCCAGCTCGCGCCCGTAGCGCGCCTCGTCGTAGGCTCCGCGAACCAGTTGAAACCTCAGAAACATGAGATAGGTGTTGGCCGTATCCGTCTCGCAGTAGTTGCGAATCTCCTCGATCCTTCCGCTCTGGTACGCTTCCCACACTTTGGAGCCGTCCATACCGAGCTTCCCCGGAAAACCCGCGA
>VBDM01000017.1 GCA_005881355.1 Betaproteobacteria bacterium | reverse complement strand
GCCGCGCCCGCCGACGTGCACGTGGTAGCATTTGATCACGCGCCAGATCCGCTTTTCCCATTCGAGCAGATGACCGATGCGGATTTCGGTAGCGAGAACTTTGGCCATGGTTGTTCCGAGCAAAAGCGCGGCATTTTATAACAAAAAGCCCCGCGCGACCTCATCGGCGTTCGATCCCGCCTGCCGGGACTGCCCGCGGCTCGCCAAGTTCCTGGACACGATCAGAAGAGAGCATCCCGGCTACCATGCGCGGCCGGTGCCGCCCTTCGGGTCGCTGCTGCCGAAGCTCCTCGTCGTGGGCCTCGCTCCGGGCATGCACGGCGCGAACCGCACCGGGCGGCCTTTCACCGGCGACCACGCCGGCGTCTTGCTGTACGGGACTCTGCATAAGTTCGGGTTTGCAAATCAACCCGGCTCGGCTGATACGCGCGACGGTCTGAGGCTCATCGGATGCCGCGTCACCAACGCCGTGAAATGCCTGCCGCCGCAGAACCGGCCTCAGCCCGAGGAAGTGCGCCGCTGCAATCATTACCTCGCCGATCGCCCATCGGGCGGTGTTGATGGCTTTTGGCCTCGCTCCGGGCGCGCTTCGGTTCGTGCACGGCGCCGTGCACGAACTTCCCGGAGTTTCATCCGGCGCGCTGCTTTTCGATAGCTACCACTGCAGCCGCTATAATACTCAGACAAAACGGCTCACCGCGTCGGCCTTCGAAGCGGTGGTCCGCGATATCGTCCTCTTTCTGCGCGGCTGCCGATGACCTCCCGAAGCAAAGCGCTCCGTTCCGAAGAGCTCCGGAGCGCGCCGCGAGCGGCAGCCTTCGACGCCCGGGCGTTCCTCGCGACGCTTCCCGGGATGCCGGGCGTATACCGCATGATCGGCCGGAACGGCGAGGCGCTTTACGTCGGCAAAGCCGGCGACCTGAAAAAGCGCGTCTCGTCCTATTTCCAGAAGACCCAGCACGGGCCGCGCATCGCCGTGATGCTGACGCAGGTCGCCGACGTCGAGATCACGGTTACCCGATCCGAGGCCGAGGCGCTGATCCTCGAGAACAATCTCATCAAGTCGCTCTCACCGCGCTACAACATCCTGTTCCGCGACGACAAGTCCTATCCCTACCTAATGGTGAGCGGCGGAGAGTTTCCGCGCCTCGGCTTTCACCGCGGCGCGATGGACAAGGCGCACCGGTACTTCGGGCCGTTTCCGCACGCGGGCGCGGTGCGCGAGAGCATCCAGCTGCTGCAAAGAGTGTTTCGGCTGCGCACCTGCGAGGACTCGGTGTTCCAGAACCGCTCGCGGCCCTGCCTGCTGCACCAGATCCGCCGCTGCACCGCGCCGTGCGTAGGACTGATCGGCGCCGAAGCCTACGCCGAGGACGTCAAGAGCGCGCAACTCTACCTCGAGGGCCGAAGCGGATCGAGGCGCGCATGCAGGAGGCCTCCGAAGCGCGGCGCTACGAGGAGGCGGCGGTCTACCGCGACCAGATCCAGTCCCTTGCCAAGGTGAGCCAGCGCCTGTACGCCGACACTGGCGCCGATGTCGACGTCGACATCATCGCCGTTGCCATGGAACAGGGCCTGACCTGCGTAAACCTGATGATGGTACGCGGCGGGAGGCAGCTCGGCGACCGCAGCTTCTTTCCGCAGAATGCGCAGGAGCGCGACGCGAAAGAAGTGCTCGCGGCGTTCATCGAACAGCATTATCTGGAACGACCGGTGCCTGCCGTGGTCGTGGTCGGCGAAGAGCTCGACTCCGGGGAGCTCGAGGCGACCCTCGCCGAGCACGCGAAGCGCAGCGTGCGTATCCTCACGCGGCCCACGACCGAGCGCCGCGCGTGGCTCGAGATGGCGCAGCAGAACGCGCTGCAGGCGCTCAAGGCGCGGCTCTCGGAGGAGGGCACTCAGGGGACGCGGCTCGCCGCGCTGCGCGAAGGACTCGGACTCCCGGATACGGTGCAACGAATCGAATGTTTCGATGTCAGTCACACCATGGGCGAGGCGGCGGTAGCGGCGTGCGTGGTATACGACCGCATGGACATGCGCCGCGGCGAATACCGCCGCTACAACATCGACGGCGTCACGCCGGGCGACGATTACGGGGCGCTCGCGCAGGCGCTCGCGCGCCGCTACGGCAGGATCGCGGGCGGGGAGGGCATCGCCCCGGACCTGATCTTCATCGACGGCGGCAAAGGGCAGGTGAGCGCGGCGAAAGAGGCGCTGGCGGAGACGGGCCTCTCCGACATCGCGCTGGTCGGCATCGCCAAGGGGCCGGAGAGAAAACCGGGTTTCGAGGAGCTGTGGGTCGGGCAGCGCGCGGTGAGGCTTCCGCCCGACCATGCCGGCCTGCACCTGATCCAGCGAATCCGCGACGAGGCGCACCGCTTCGCCGTCGCCGGCCACCGTGCGCGCCGCTCCAGGCGCCGCACGACTTCCACCCTGGAGGGCATCTCCGGGATCGGCGCCAAGCGCCGCAGGCAACTGCTGACGCGGTTCGGCGGGCTGAAGGGCGTGATCAGCGCGAGCGTCGAGGACCTGACGCAGGTCGAAGGCATCAGCCGCAAGCTCGCCGAAAAGATATACCGGGAGCTCCATGCCGCTTAACGTTCCCAACATCCTCACCTGGCTCCGCATCCTGATGATCCCGCTCGTCATCGGCGTGTTCTACGTCCCCGAGGTGTGGCTGTCGAGCTGGCACCAAAACCTCATCGCGACGGCGCTCTTCGCCGCGGCCGCGGTGACCGACTGGCTCGACGGCTATCTCGCGAGGCGTCTGAACCAGATGTCAGCCTTCGGCGCCTTCCTCGACCCGGTCGCCGACAAGCTGATGATCGCGGCGGCGCTGATCGTGCTGGTGGAGCTGGAGCGCGTCGATGCAATCATAGCGGTGGTCATCATCGGCCGCGAGATCGCCGTTTCGGCGCTGCGCGAGTGGATGGCGAAGATCGGCCAGTCGAAAAGCGTCGCGGTGAACTTCCTCGGCAAGATAAAAACGATTTCGCAGATGATCGCCGTGCCGCTGCTGCTCTATCACGAGCGGATCGGCGTGCTCAGCCCGCAGCGGGTCGGCACCTGGCTCATCTATCTCGCCGCCATACTGACGCTGGTGTCGATGTTCTACTATCTGAAGATCACCCTGGCTCCGCGCGCGGAAGGAGACCGCCGGCGGCTTGACCGCAGGGGGAGCGGCCCGTAGAATTTCCGCCTGCTCTCGCGGGAGTAGCTCAGTTGGTAGAGCGTAACCTTGCCAAGGTTAAGGTCGCGAGTTCGAGACTCGTCTCCCGCTCCAGAATCCCGAGGAACAGCCCGCGCCCGCAGCCCATCGCTGCTCCTCTTTCAGTCTCAAGGCATGCGGCGGGGTGGCAGAGTGGTCATGCAGCGGCCTGCAAAGCCGTGGACGCCGGTTCGATTCCGACCCCCGCCTCCAGTTTCCTTCTGACACAGTTTTGCAGCGTGACCGCCCGGGTGGTGAAACTGGTAGACACAAGGGACTTAAAATCCCTCGACGGGTAATTCCGTCGTGCAGGTTCGACCCCTGCCCCGGGCACCAATTTGAAGGGCTTACGCCACCTTCTTCCGGTTTTTCGGCTGCGAATGAGGGCGCGCGGTGGGCATTTTTGCGGCCTGCTGATCGCCCGCTCGACCCACTCCGGGTACAGATGGGCGTAACGGTTTGAGGCGATGACGGACTTGTGATGCAGCGCCGCCTGCACGTCCGAGAGCGTTCCGCCCGAGAAGATGATCTGAAAAGGGAGGGAGTGTCTGAGGTCATGCGGCCGGAGATCGGGCCTGCCAGCAGCCTTGCGCGCGGCCCTGTAGGCCTTGTAGTATTTGTTGAAGGGAGAGCGCATCGACTCGGCGACACCGGTGATTCCGAAGGCATCACGCTTGCGATCAATGGCGGCCTGAACGGACCGCCGGATCGGATCGCGCACTTCGGGCGTGCGCGGGAGACATTCGCATGAGGCATTCGCAGCAGGGAATCTTCGGACTGGAGGGCGTGCAGCTCTATGCGATGGCGGGGCTCGCGGCGGCACTGCTCGTCGCCGGCATTGCGATCAAGTATCTGGACAGCAAGGTCGATGCGGCGAACGAGCGCGCCGCTCAAGCGGAGGGCGCACGCGCGAAGGAGGAGCAGAGCCGCAAGGGATTCCAGACCGCGGCGGAGGCGTGCAGCGAGTCCGTGACCAAATTGCAGGCGGCTGCCAAAGAGCGCGACGCGCTGTATGCCAAGGGCCTCGCTGGCTCGCGAGCGAAGACTACTGCTGCCGAGGCACAGATAGCCGCGCTGCTGTCCGAGCGACGCCCTGCGGGGATGTCGGAGTGCGACGCAATGAAAAAGGAGCTCGACGATGAGATTGACAGGCGCGCTGCTCGCCCTTAGCGGCCTCGCGTTCGCGGGCTGCCAGACACGCCCGGATCCACCGTCGGCGGTCGAGGTCAAAGTCGCCGTGCCGGTGCCGTGCGCGGTGCCGGAGCCTCAGTGCTCTGCGCCGGCGTATAACGCCGCGAAAAAAGCGCAGCCCGCCGATCAGAAGGCGAAGCTGCTGCGCGCCGAGGCGATCGGCCAAGAGGATTGTCTGCGGCGCTACCGCGAAGCGCTGGCGGCTTGTCGGTGAGCTCTCCTACCATTGGGATTTTCCGGGCATCCGAGATGCGCTTTCTCCCGGGAGTGAGCTTATTGATGTGCTGAAACGCCCCATGACGGGCCGGCGCGCAGGCATTCGCCATGAACGATCGCCTTGAACGCAACAAGAAAGCCGTCATGGATTTCTACGATCTGGCGTTCAACCGATGCCGGCCCGCGGCGCGATGAAGAAGTACGCGGGAGACAAATACACCCAGCACAATCCGCACGTCGCCGACGGCAAGGAGGCGTTCATCGCCTACTTCGACAAGATGGCCAAGGAGTACCCGGGAAAGCGGGTGCACTTCAAACGGGTCTTCGCGGAAGGAAACTACGTCGTCCTGCATTGCCACCAGGAATGGCCGGGCTACGAGGACAAGGACTGGGCCGGCATCGATATCTTTCGGCTGGACGACGAGGGCAGGATCGTCGAACACTGGGACGTCCTGCAAGTCGTGCCAGCTGCCTCCGCCAACGGCAACACGATGTTCTAGCGCACGCTCGAGCCCGCGCCGCGCGGCGTTGAGTGATATGATCCGCGGGGTTCCTTCGAATGCGCGCTTCACGTCTTTGTTTGCGCGGACGTCCAGATGCTGATGACTGAATGGATCGACTTCACCTTGAGTGTCGTCGGAGGGGCGACGGCCTTCCTATGCCTGTTCGAGGGCACGCGGCGGCTGGGCGCGTACGGCGTGCATCGCAAAGCGGTGCTCATGACGGTGTTGGCGGCAGCCGTGTGCATCCTCTACGGCGGGTTCGCATACTGGAAGTACGCGGACATGAGGGCGATGCTGAGCGTCGCTCAACGCAAGCCCGCTTCGACGCAGCAACAGGGAAATTGGGGCAGAGGCCTTAGCCCCGAGAGAAAGGAAGTCCTGAGCCTCGCACACGCGCGCCGGGCGTTCATGGAATCCGGGACGCTCGGAAGTTATGTCGATCGCAGCGGGGAAGCCAAATCGTTCGCTCCGACCCAGGAGGACCTCGTACGGCGCGAGCGCGTGGTGGCGTATTACTCGCAGGCGGGATACGTGGCCCGGAGCAGCCTCGTGGAAGCCGTGCTCTGGTCGATAATGGGCGTGGTTGCCGTGCTTTTCGGATTCGCCATGTCGTTCGAGAAGGTGCCGCCGCCAGCGAGCCCCTCCGGGGAGCCGGAAGCGCGGCCCGGTGGGGCGCATTCTTCGCGATGAGCTCCGAACGGGCCGCTTAATGGCGATGTCGTTGCTGTCCAATCTCCAGCAACGCGCGCGCGATCTCAAGACCGAGACCATTGCACTCTATCTCGCGGCGCGTCACCCCGACACGCCGTGGTACGCGAAGCTCCTGGTGGCCGCAATCGCGGCTTATGCGCTGAGCCCCATCGACCTCATCCCGGATTTCATTCCGGTCCTGGGTTATCTGGACGACATCATCTTGATCCCGCTCGGCATCGCCCTCGCGGTGAGGATGATTCCGCATCCGATTCTCGAGGAGTGCCGGGCACGCGCGCAGGACATCACCGCGCGCGGCCGGCCCGTGAGCCGTATCGCAGGGGCGGTGATCGTCGTCCTCTGGATCGCTCTGGGAGCGCTGTGTGCTGCGTGGGTGTATGCCGTCTGGATTGCCTCTTGAAACAGCGGGATCGCGCACCAATGTGATTCAGGCACGGTAGAATATTTTCCTGGGAACGTAAACGTGATCGTCTTTGAGCTGATCTGCCCGGACCGGCACCGCTTCGAGGGGTGGTTCGCGTCCTCGGACGACTTCGAAAGCCAGAAGTCGCGCGGCCTCCTTTCGTGCCCGATTTGCAGCGGTTCGAGCATCGAGAAGCTGCTCACCGCGAAAATCGGCAAGCCCGAGGCCGAGCCGGCAGGCGAGAAAGCTCAGCCGGCTCCCGCGCAAGCCGCGCTTGCGCGCAACCTCAACGAGCTGATCGATTACGTCCTGCTGAATACCGAGAACGTGGGCGAGGACTTCCCGGCCGAGGCGCGGCGCATACACCACAAGGAAGCCGCGCAGCGCAATATCCGCGGGCTCGCGACGGGCGAGGAGACGCGCGAGCTTCTCGAAGAGGGCATCGCGGTGATGCCTTGGCCGGTCCCGCGCCGCAAGGACTGGCACTGACCTCACCTCCGGCCCTTCTCCACCGTGGAAGGGAGCCTGCCGACCTAGACGAGGTGTCGCTGCTTGCGCAGCTCCGGCATGCAGTGCCGGATCCACTGCGCGGTGATCTTTTCCTGCAGCGAGTTCTGCCTGAGGCGCTCAGAGAGCGCGCCGAAGTCGACCCTGTCGAGGTCCTGGTCCTGGTTGAAGCAGGAAAACACGTAGCCCGTCCTGCCCGTGTGCGGGTCGTGGTGCGGCTGCAGACACTGGGCGCAGATCTCCTTCAGCATGCACTGCATCGGCGAATTGATCGAGCCGATCGCGGCGTGGCCCGGCTTCAGGTGGGCTTTGAGCACGTCGTGGCGCGCGCGCGCGACCGCCGCCATCATGCGGTCCGAGCCTATGGCGATGAGCCGGTCGGCGTCCTCCATGCGGATCGAAACGGGCCCGAGCCTGCCTTGCGCGTAGGCGTCCATCGCCTGCACGATGTTCCCGACGAAGCGCCGGTCCTGGGGGCGCTGCGGCGCGAAGCCCGGTTCTTCGTCGCAGCACCAAACGACGACGTCGGCGGCATTCTCGATCTCGGCGGTCTTGTACCGGTCGATCACCTTCTTGTAGCCCGCGAAGTACAGCACCCGGGAGCTCTTTGCGCGGAACGCCTCGCCGATCGAGAACAGCACCGCGTTGCCGAGACCCCCGCCGGCGAGGATCACGGTTTCATTCGGCGCGACGTGCGTCGGTGAGCCGGTGGGGCCCATGAGGATCACCGGCTCGCCGGTTTTCAGCATGGCGCAGAGATCGGAAGATCCGCCCATCTCGAGCACGATCGTCGAGACGAGGCCCTGATCCCGGTCGACCCAGGCGCCGGTCATGGCGAGTCCCTCCATCTGCAGGCGCGTCGCCGACGCAGCGTTTTTCACTGCGGGAGAGAGCGTCTCGAAATTCTGCAGCCGGTAAAACTGGCCGGGGCGAAACTTGCGGGCGGCGAGCGGCGCCTTTACGACCACCTCCACGATGGTCGGCGTGAGCCGCTCGACCCTGTGCACGGTGGCGAGCAGTTGCGTTGCGAGAGCGGCAAAGAACGAGGCGGCTGAAGCCGGGCTCGTCGGCGCGCGCTTGGCTAGCACGCGCGACACGACCGGAAAACCCTGGCGCGCCGAGCCGAGCGCCTTGACGACGTTGCCGAAGTAGGAGGGGTGTTGGTCGCCGAAGAAACTGACGAAGCGGCCGTCGGCCGAGCGTGACAGCAACACCTCCGAGCGCTCGGGCTTGGAGATCGCGTGCTGCGGCTTGAGCGGCCGTCCGTCCTCGTCGCAGGCCTGGAAATATTTTCCGTCGAGCGCGAAGTGCGCCGGGTGCTCACGTGCGAGCACCGTGTTCGGCTGGGTGCCGGCAGCGACGAAGACCGTGTGCGCCGGCAACCAGTGCTCGGCCGATTCGCCCCCGAGGCCACTTTGCCGGGTGAGGCGGATCCCGCGGACGGCGCCGTAGTTGTCTACGTCCACTGCAACCGGCGAAAGGCCTTCGGCGAACACGATGCCTTCCTCGAGCGCTTTTTCCACTTCCTCGTGATTAAGCGTATAGGAGGGGCTGTCGATGAGACGGCGCCGGTAGGCGATGGTGACTCCGCCCCAGTGCCGGAGGAGCTCGACGATCCGGGGGTCCCGGCCTTCGCGCGCAGCAAGGGCCCTTTCCCCGCGGACGGCGCGCGCGTGAGCGAGGAACTCCTCGGCGATCTCGCGCTCCTGATCGTCCCATTTCTCCCGCACCGCGTCCTCGCCGGCCTCCGCGGCGAGCGCCTCGTAGCGCGCGAGGAATTTCTCGACCTGCACGAGGTAATAAGCAAGGGACTCGGTTGCGGTGTCGATCGCCGTCAAGCCGCCGCCGATCACCACCACCGGCAGGCGCAGCTGCATGTTGGCGATCGAGTCGACCTTGGCCGCGCCGGTGAGCTGCAGCGCCATCAAGAAATCCGACGCGGCTCGCACCCCGCGCGCCAGGCCGTTGGGGATGTCGAGCACCGTGGGCTTGCCTGCGCCCATGGCGAGCGCGACGTGGTCGAAGCCGAGCTCCAGCGCATCCTCGACGGTGATCGTGCCGCCGAAGCGCACTCCGCCGAAGAGGGCGAACTGATTCCTGCGTTCCAGCAGCAGGCGCGCGAGCTTCCATGACGCGGTCGTCGAGCGACTCATACAGCGTCCTGACGTCGCGGATCGGCTCGAACTTCGCTCGCGTGCCGTCGGCCTTCACCCCGGAAAACTGCTCGGGCAGGGGCTCGATCTTCAAACCGTCGATGCCGACGACGGCGTGCCCGTCGTTCATCAGATAGTGGGCGAGGGTGAAACCCGCCGGTCCCATTCCGGCGATGAGCACCTTGCGGCCGGTCGCAGGCAGCGGCAGCGGCCGGCGGAAGTTGAGCGGGTTCCAGCGCGTAAGCAGCGAATAGATCTCGAAGCCCCAGGGCAGCTCGAGAACGTCCTTCAGGGTGCGCGTCTCGACCTGGGGGATGTTGACCGGCTCCTGCTTCTGGTAGATGCACGACTTCATGCAGTCGTTGCAGATGCGGTGGCCGGTCACCGCCACCATGGGATTGTCGATGACGATCACGGCGAGCGCGGAGAGCGCGTTGCCCTGCGATTTCAAGGTGTGGAACTCCGAGATCTTCTCCTCGAGCGGGCAGCCCGCGAGCGTCACGCCGAACGGGCTCTTCTTGAAGATGACTTTCTGCGGCGCGTCGGCGGGCGGTTTTTCGCGCAGGCCCTTGGAGCAGGAATCCTTGCCCTGCGTATGGCACCAGTAGTTCGCCTGGTCGAGCGCACCGACGAGATCGGTCCCCGGATCGGTAAGAACGAAACCCTTGCGCCTGCGGATGTGCTCGGGGCGGATCGTGTAGGTGACGACGCCATCCCGGTCGCTCTTTTGCGCGTGTACGAGAAGGTTGCGCGGATCGATTTTGGACGGCGCCTTGAAGAGGACGCCCGCCTGCACGCGCGCACGCCCCGCCGGCGTGTGCAGCGCCCAGGCCGAGTATTTCAGCGCGAGGTCCAGCGGGACCGCGTGCCCGGCTTCATCGGCGAGCCAATGGGTGACTTTTTTCGCGAACGTCAGCTCGTCGAAGCGCCCGTCCAGGTGATTTTTTTTCAGCTCGGCCTCGAGCGCGGGTCCGTCGAGCTTGGCCGCCTCCTCGGGCTTCACCTTGTTCGCCGCGCGGCGCTGCACGAACTGGCGCTTGACCGTGTAGATCGGGGCGAGCTCGTGATGGCGGGCGGCAAGCGTGCGGAATTCGGCCTGGATGCCGAACAGCTCGGCGAGAAAATCGTCCAGATGCGGCGCGATCTCGAGGATCAGCGCCGATTCGGCTTTCGAATCGAGACTGGCAGTCGCGCGCGCGGCTTCGAGCTGCGGTCTCAGCGCGGATTCCGCGGCGCCCAGATGGTCCAGGAACGCCGCATCGAGCCTGACAAGGCCGTCGCGCTCGTGAAGCTCCGCGAAGGACAGGCCGTAGGCAAGCTTCAGCATCCCATGCCTAGCGTTCCAGGAGCTTCAGCTTTTCCTTCACGTCTTTCCACTGGTCGGCGTCTCCGGGCGCCGGCTTCATGTCGGTGATGACGGGCCAGATCTTGGCGAGCTCGGCGTTCAGCGCCGTGAACTTCCTCTGCTCCTCGGGAACGTCTTCCTCGGGCAGAATCGCGTTCACCGGGCACTCGGGTATGCACACGGCGCAATCGATGCACTCGTCCGGGTCGATCACCAGCATGTTCGGCCCCTCGTGGAAGCAATCGACCGGACAGACATCGACGCAGTCGGTGTACTTGCACTTGATGCAGCTCTCGGTGACGACGTGAGTCATCGCGCAATCCTTGCGTGGGCCGCGGCGAGCCCGAGGCCCGGGCGGCGCAAAAAGGAAAATTATAAGGCCATCCTCCGCCGTCTTGAAAGCGCGCGTGCGGGATGCGATCATACTGATTGGTAATTTACTTATGACCCGGCGCCCGCGCGGGCTAGAATGCGTCTCGTCGCGGCAACGCCCGGGAACCAGTAAAGCGCTGCGCCGGTCGGACGAATGCGGGCGGGCGCCTGAAATCGCCCGGTGCCGCCCCCGGTGAGCTTGGTCAAGAAGAAGGGTCCGCTCGGAGGAGCGCAGTGATCCAGGTTGAGAGCCTAAGCAAGTTGTTCGGCCGAAAACGGGCCGTGGACGACATCTCCTTCGAGGTCGGCAAGGGCGAGGTCCTGGGGTTCCTGGGCCCTAACGGCGCCGGCAAGTCCACCACCATGCGCATGATCACCGGCTTCATTCCGCCGAGCGCGGGCACAGTCTCGGTGTGCGGGCTGGACGTGCTCGAGCACCCGATCGAGGTGAAGCGGCGCATCGGCTATCTTCCGGAGGCGGCGCCTTCGTATACCGACATGTCGGTCCTGTCTTTCCTCAAGTTCTCCGCCGAGATGCGCGGCTTGCGCGGCGAGGGACGCCGGAGCGCGATCCGCCGCGTCGTCGACCTGTGTCACCTCGAGAGCGTCCTCGGGCAGACGATCGATACGCTCTCCAAGGGCTTTCGCCACCGCACCTGTCTCGCTCAGGCGCTGATCCACGATCCCGAAGTGCTGATCCTCGACGAGCCCACCGACGGGCTCGATCCGAACCAGAAGCACGAAGTGCGCACGCTCATCCGCCGCATGGGCGAAGAGAAGGCGATCATTTTCTCGACCCACATCCTCGAGGAGGTCGAGGCGGCGTGCACCCGAGCCATCATCATCGACCGCGGGCGCATCGTCGCCAACGGCACGCCCCAGGAGCTGAAGGCGCGCTCCCCGAGCGGCAGGCTGGAGGACTTCT
>VBDM01000412.1 GCA_005881355.1 Betaproteobacteria bacterium | reverse complement strand
ATCATGGTGGTCACTTCGTTCACCGTCGCGCACTCGGTCACGCTGATCGCCTCCGCCTACGACCTCGGGCCGGACGCGGTGTGGTTTCCGCCGCTGATCGAAACGCTGATCGCCGTATCGATCCTGTACATGGCGATCGAGAACGTCCTCGGCAGCAACGTGCGGCGCCGGTGGATGATCACTTTCGCGTTCGGCCTGGTGCACGGCTTCGGGTTTTCGTTCGCGTTGAGGCAGCAGCTCCAGTTCGCCGGCGCTCACCTGCTGACGTCATTGCTCTCGTTCAATATCGGCGTCGAGCTGGGGCAGGTGCTCGTGCTCCTGCTGCTGGTGCCGCTGCTGGATGCCTTGTTCCGGTTCGTCCTCGCCGAGCGCATCGGAACCATCATTCTCTCGGTGCTGGTCGGCCACACGGCCTGGCACTGGATGATGGAGCGCGGCGAGCGGCTGAGCCGCTTTCCGTGGCCGGAATTCAGCGCCGCGCAGCTCGCGAGTGCCGCGCCCTGGCTGATGCTGATGTTGGTTTTTGCGGGTCTGCTCTGGCTCGCGTTCGGAGTGCTCCAGCGGCGGCGGCTCGAAACGCGCTCCAAGCCGAACCCGGATAGCTCCACAACCTGATCGGAAACGAGGCCGCAGGCCGAGGTCGGTCAACGGGAGGGAAGGGCGGGCGTTAAGGCGCTGGAGGCGATTCGTCCTCGAAATCCCCAAGGAGGAGTTCCATGAGCAGAAAACTTGCATTGGCTTTGTTCGGAGCGGTCACGCTTGTCGCGCTCCCGCTCTGCTACGCGCAGGGCGGCGATGCGGCCAAGGACAGGCGGGACATCCGCAAGGACCGGCAGGACATTCGGCAGGATAAGCGCGAGCGCAGGGAAGACCGCCGCGAGTTGCGCCAGGACATCAAGAGCGGCGATACGCAGGGCGCGCGCGAGGAGCGCCGGGAAATCCGCAAGGACACGCGCGACATCAGGAAAGACAAGCGCGACCTCCGCGAAGACCGCAAGGACCGGCGCGAAGATCGCCGCGAAGAACGCCGCGAGCAGAAGCAGTCGCGTTCCCTCCGCGTCTCGCGCCTCACCAATAAAAAAAGCTCGCGAAAGCGCGTAGGCTTCCGCGAGCTTCGGGTGGTGCGAACGACAGCGGCTAGTGCGCGCCGGGCCCCATCCCGCCGCCTTCCATGTGCCCGCCGTTCCTGCCCTTCGGACGGCACGCGCGCGCGGCCTTCTCGTCCTGCGCCTGCGCCAGGCAGTCGTGGGTCTTCTGCATCGCCTGCATGCGCTCTTCCATGCGCTTGAGCATCTGCGCCTTCCTTTGCTCGAAGCTCTGGCCGCCCCTGTCCCCGCCGGCAGGCGGGGTGCCTTGCTGCGCGATTGCGGCGGTAGTCGTGCCCATGAGAGCGAGGGCGAGATAAAGCGCTTTCTTCATGGAGGCCGCTATTGTGCGGCCGAAGCTGCGAGGTGACTGCAACATTTGGTATCGAAATGTAAGGGGTTCGCGCGACTGCGGCCGCGGCGCTACTCCGACTTCTTCGGGCCTTTCTTTTTCGCCGCGCCCGGGAAATCCGACTTGCGGATCATCGCGTTCACGCCCTTCACCCGGTCCACGACCTGCGTGACCTGGAAATCGGCGCCCGCGCTCAGGTATGCCAGCGCGGTGGCGCGATCCATGCCGAGCTTCTCGTTCAGGA
>VBDM01000410.1 GCA_005881355.1 Betaproteobacteria bacterium | reverse complement strand
CGGTCCAGTCGATTTTCTCGTCCTTGAAGACCTGGATCATGTTGATGTCGACGAAATCCACGCCGAGCTTCCTGCCCTCGACGCCGGCCTTCTTCATCTCCTGCTTGATCGCGTTGGTGAACTTCTTCACCTGCGAGAGCGACGCGGGGCCCGCGGCGCCCTTGATCCAGGCGTAGGACCAGCGCACGTGATCCTTCGGGATCCACGGCGAATGGCGCTCGATCTGGAACCCGAGATCGCCCTGCTCGAACAGCACCGGCGCGTCGTCGCCGCAGAGCAGCGCGTAGCGCAGCCCCGGCTTCAGGCGGTTCCAGCCCGGAGTGAGCGTGCCCGTGACGTAACGGCAGTTCTCGTCGTACATGAGCAGCATCGCGCCGAGGCCAGCCGCCTTCATGCGCTCGCGCGCTCGCTCGAGGCGATACTTGCGCAGCCGGCCCAGTTGATCCGCTGCTGCCAGTCCAGCCCCGCAATGCCGAAATTCGCCATGCTTGGTCTCCAGGTCCTGTCTAGGTTATGAGAAAACGGTTTCGTTCAGTCCGCGGTCGCGCCCGCTTCCTTCGCGACCTTGCCCCAGCGCTGCGTTTCCGCCGCGACGAAGTCCGCGAACGCTTTGGGCGAGGCGCTGGTCACCGCCTCGGCCCCGCCTTTCGCCAGGCGCTCGATCACGTCGGGCGTCTTCATGGTCTGCACCAGCACCGCGAACAAGCGGTCGACGATCTCGCGCGGTGTGCCTGCGGGAACGAGCACGCCCTGCCACGAGCCCGAGGAACCGTCGAGATAGCCGGACTCTCTCATGGTGGGCACGTCCGGCAGCTCCTGTATGCGCTTGGGGCTGGTCATCGCCAACGCTTTGAGCCGCCCGCTCTTGATATGGCCCATGGCCGAGGAAACCGTGCTGAACATCATCTGCGTCTCGCCCGCGACCAGGCCGGTCACCGCGGGACCCGCTCCGCCCTTGTAGGGCACGTGCACCATGTCCATGCCGGCTTCCGCCCCGGGCGAGGCATAGTTGAGCTTGCCCGGGTTCGCCCTCACGTAGGCGACCAGCTCCTTGACGCTGTTGACCGGAACCGACGGATGCACGATGAGCACGCCCGGCACGTCGACGACCTGGGTCACCGGGATGAAATCCTTCAAGTTGTTGATGGACAGGTGGGTGAATACCCCGGGATTGATCGCCACCGAGCCGACGTTGCCCAGGACCAGGGTGTAGCCGTCCGGAGCCGAGCGGGCCCCGGCCTCCATGCCTATGGTTCCGGCCGCGCCGCCGCGGTTCTCGATCACGATCGGCTGGCCGAGCAGCTCGGCGAGGCGCGGCTGCATGATGCGGCCGACGAAGTCCGACGCGCCTCCGGGCGCGAACGGGACGATTATTTTTACGGGTCGATTGGGGTAGTTGCTCTGCGCGAGCGAAAGCGCCGGGCACAATGCCAACGCCAGCGCAGCCCATACGGCGAGTTTGCGCTTCATCGTTTCCTCTCCTCCTCCTTGCCTGTTATCCCGCTGCCCGTACTCCCACGCGCGGCTTTTCGCTTTCCGCCGCGATCGGGAGCGGGACGGCGCGCTTCAGGCGCGCCGAGAGATCGAACGCCTTGGTGAGCATCAGCCGGTCGTGGGCCTCGGCGGCAGTCGCGTGCTGCGTGGTCACGCCCACCGCGAGGCGGTTCAGCCACTGTTCCGTCTCCTCGCGCATGGGGCCGCGCAGCTCTCCGAGAGCGATATCGCCCGGGGGATAGCTGCCGAGGAAATCGACGCGGCGCGCCGCATCCGGGGCGTAGCCCTCGCCCTGCGCCT
>VBDM01000024.1 GCA_005881355.1 Betaproteobacteria bacterium | reverse complement strand
ATGGGGGTCGCATCGCTCCTCATCCTTCTGTGGACCGGAGGTAGCGTCTCTACGCTCGTGGTCCTTTACAGCGTCAGCGTGTTCTTGACCTTCGCTGTTTCGCTCTTCGGGCTGTGCCTGTACTGGGCCGGGCACCGCGCCGGACGCAATTGGCTCGGAAGACTGGCGTTGTCGGCTACCGGTTTCATCGTTTGCGCGGGCATTCTGCTCATGCTGCTCGCCGAGAAATTCCTCGAAGGCGGATGGATCGCGGCGCTGATCATCGCCGCGATCATTGCCGCATGCGTCACTATCCGCAACCACTACGACTGGACCAGGCGCCAGCTGAAGAAAATCGACGCCGATTTCGCCGGCATTCCGTTCGGCAGCGTGGCCAATCCGCCCAAGCCCGATCCCACCCGTCCCACTGCGGCGTTTCTGGTGGGCTCGTCGCGCGGAGGCGGGCTGCACGCGCTGCTCTGGGTCCAGCGCATGTTTCCGGACCACTTCAGGAACTTCATCTTCGTCAACGCGCGCACTGTGGACTCCCAGAGCTTCGGCGGGCGCGAAGACCTCGAGGCGATGAAGGTGGAGGCGAACGCCTCCCTTTTCTACTTCGTCAACTTCTGCAACAGCAAGGGCTGGGCGGCAAAGTCCTACCTCGCCTTCGGCACCGATCCGATCGACGAATTCACGCGGCTCGCCGAGCGCGTTCAGGCCGAATTCCCCAATGCGATCTTTTTCACCAGCAAGCTGATCTTCGACCACGACAACTGGTTCACCCAACTGCTGCACAACCAGGCGGCAATGGCGCTGCAACGGCGCTTTCACCTGCTCGGCATGCAGATGATCATCCTGCCCATGAAACTGAGCGTTTAGCAGGCTGTTGAAAAACCTTTAGGCCGCCCCGTGGCTCGACCGGCTGGATTTCAGGCTTGAGTGATTATCGACCTACTCACGCCGTCCGCCCCCATCCCCCTGCCGCACGCCGGCGCCGAACAGTACTTCGACCACGCCACGCAGCTCGCGTGCAAATCGGTCCTTGGGCACAAACGCATCGGCGCCTGCCGCGATTGCCCCGACCCGGTGCTCCATGCTGTCCTCGAGGGTCATCATCACCACCTTGGGAGGGGCCTGCAGTGCTTTGATCGAGGAAGCCACCGCCAATCCGCTCATATCGGGCATGCTGATGTCGATGAGCATGAGGTCGGGCTGCTCGGCGCGTGCGCGCGCCAGCGCCTCGCCCCCGGAATGCGCGCTCGCCAGCACCTCGAAGCTGCCGCTGCAAGAGAGGAACTGCGCGACCGCTCTCGCGAACGGCAGGCTGTCGTCGACGACCATGACCTTGATGCGTTTCAACGCTTACCCTCCGAAACCGAGCGCTTTGCGGCACTAGGCAGCAACCCGCTGGCGGGCGTTTCCGACACATTAGAGCCGTACGGAGGGCAAGCCAATCGGGCCAGCCCCGAACAAGGTCAGCCAAATACCTTAGAAACGGGCCGGAGCTACAGGAAAACCCCTGATTTCAACGCGCATCACTTCCCGGCGCTGATAAGGCCATTGCGGATGGCATACTTCACCAAGCCGGCGATGTCGCGAATCTGAAGGCGTTCCATGAGCTGAGCGCGATGAGTCTCGACGGTCTTCACAGAAAGCTCCAGCCGATAAGCGATTTCCTTGGTGCTGTGGCCCTCTGCGATGAGCTGCAGCACCTGGCGCTGCCGCGGCGTCAGGTTGTCGGGCGCGGGCTGCTCGCCTCCGACCCGCTGCACGTAGCCTTCCACGACCTGCTTCGAAATCGGCGGGCTGAGATAGGTCTCGCCCTGCATCACGGCCTTCAAGGCGATTTCGAGCTCGGCCGTTGCGGAATCCTTGAGCATGTAGCCGGCGGCTCCTGCGCGCAGCGCCTGAAGCACGTATTCCTCGTTCGCGTGCATCGACAGCATCACCACGCGCACCTCGGGGAGCTCCTGCTTGAGCTGAGCACTGGCCTCAAGTCCCCCGAGGCCCGGCATCGAAATGTCGAGCAACACCACGTCAGGGCGATGGGTACGCGCCAAGTCCAGCACTTCGTTGCCGTTGCCCGCTTCGGCCACGACGGTGACGCCTTCCAGACCTTCCAGCAGCGCGCGTATCCCAGCCCGCACCAGGATATGATCATCCGCGAGAAGTATTCGCATCTGGCTCATGTCGGTCCCGAGCTGGCGCGGATCAGGGGAAGCGCGAGGCTCAACCGGGTCTCCTTCCCGGGCGCCGAGTCGAGCGCAAGCCGCCCGCCGGCGAGCGTGGCGCGTTCTTCCATGCTGAGCAGGCCCATGCTCCGGCCGGCCGCCGCGCCCAGACGCGCCGCTGCGACGTCGAAACCCCGCCCGTTGTCGCGCACCTCCAGACGCAATTCGGCCTCCGTGCCTGCGAGCGTAACCCAAACTTCGCTCGCGTGCGCGTGGCGAGCGATGTTGGTCAGCGCCTCCTGGGCGATACGAAAGCAGGTGGTCTCGATCTCCGGGGCGAGGCGCGGAGGCACTCCGTCATGCATGAAGTTCGGCTTGAATCCGGCGCCGCCCGCCTGCCGGTCCAGGTGCGAGCGCAGCGCCGCCACCAGCCCCAGGTCATCGAGCTGCGACGGCCTCAAGTCGCGGGACATGCGACGCACCTGTTCGAGCGCTTCGTCGATCGCCGCGACGCACTCGCTTCGGCGCGACGCGTAATCGGCCAAAGAGGGATTGAGGCCGGCGAGGCGCAATTTCACAGCGGTCAGCATCTGTCCGACGCCGTCGTGCAGCTCGCGCGCGAAGCGACGACGCTCGGTTTCTTCGACCTGGAGCAGGCGCACCGAAAGCGCCTGCAGCCTGCGATGGGCTTCCCGGAGCGCCTGTTGCGCGGCCCTGCGCTTGACGACCTCCAGGCGGTCGTTCAAGGCGCGGGTCACCACCGGCGCAAGGCGCTCGAGCCTTTCCTTCATCACGTAATCAGTGGCGCCCGCCTTGACGCTCTCGATGGCGCGCTCCTCGCCGAGCGTGCCGGAGATGAGGACAAAGGGGATCTCCAGGCCGCGCTCGTTGAGCAGACCGAGCGCGCTCAGGCCGTCGAAACTCGGAAGATTATAGTCGGCGAGAATCAGCTCGAAATCCGGCTGATCCAGACACGCCTCGAAATCCTCGCGAGTTTGCACCCGCAGCCAGTCGCAATCGTAGCCGGCGGCCTGAAGCTGCCCTACCTCGAGCTCCGCGTCGAAGGCGTTATCTTCGAGAATCAGGAGCTTGAGCGGGGTGGGCATGTCACTGAGGCGAGGGCTCGTTCAGCAGCATCCAGAACAGCCCCAACTGCCTCATCGCGTTCAAACTGGACCGGGCCTCCATGGGATGCTGGTGGAGTTGAGGAGGATCGAACTCCCGACCTTCGCATTGCGAACGCGACGCTCTCCCAGCTGAGCTACAACCCCACGTGAAGGCAATTTTAACGGCAATCCCCTCCTCCGGCAACGCGAGTGGTGCCCAATCCGCCTAAACCGGACTACTCACTTCGAGCGGGCGCGGAGAAGCCGGTCCCGGACCGCAGCCCACTCGGCGCTCGCCGGCGGCTCTTCGACCAGAATTTCATCGCAGCCCGATGCGTCCAGCGCACGCAGACTGGAATACAGGTCTCGCGCATAGCGCTGCGGGTCCGTGGAAGCCCTGATCCACACTGCATTCTTGTCGCCGACCGGTCGCGCGCGGAAGCACAGCACTGCGCAGTTCTGCCACGCGCCTCGCTCCCATTGCTCAATCGCAACGAGCCGTAGCGGCTTTCGCGGCGCGTAATGGGATTCCAGTGTACCTGGGGCGCGCGGAGCGCCCCGGTCGCGCGGCTCGGGCTTCACGCCCAGCGTCGCGGCGATTTCTTCCGTGCCGATTCGGCCCGGTCGCAATAGAACCGGGCGATCGCGCGACAGATCGATGATCGTCGATTCGATGCCGATCTCGCACGGGCCACCGTCCAAGATCAAATCGATTTCTTTGCCGAGATCGCTACGTACGTGCGCCGCCGTAGTCGGGCTGATGCAGCCGAATTTGTTGGCGGATGGAGCGGCGATCCCGCCGCCGAATTGGCCCAGCACCTCAAGGGCGACCGGGTGACCGGGGACGCGCAGGCCGATCGTGTCCTCGCCGCCGGTCAGGTAATCGCCCACACCCAGGGCGCGCTTCAGTACCAGGGTCAACGGCCCCGGCCAGAGGCGCGCTGCGAGTTTCCTCGCGTGCTCGGGGACCTCGCGCGCCCAGCGTTCCAGCTGGCCGGCGTCGCCGATATGAACGATAACCGGATGGTTCGCAGGCCGGCCTTTCACTCTGTAGATGCGCGCGACCGCCGCGGGGTTGGATGCGTCGGCGCCGAGTCCGTATACCGTTTCGGTTGGGAACGCCACCAGGCCGCCGCGCTTGAGGACCGCGACGGCTTCCCGAATCGGAAGGGAATGGGCGGTGTTGACGGCTGAAATCCGCGTTAATCGGGCAGCTTGGCGCTCTTGACGGCTTCCGCCTGGCTCGCACGGAATTGGGCGAGGCGCTCGGCGAGCTTCGCGTCGCCCTGCGCAAGCATCGCGACGGCGAAGAGGCCCGCGTTGGCAGCGCCGGCCTCGCCGATCGCAAAAGTCGCCACCGGAATCCCCTTTGGCATCTGCACGATCGCGAGCAGCGAATCGAGGCCTTGAAGATATTTTGACGGCATCGGCACCCCGAGCACCGGCACGGTCGTTTTCGCCGCGATCACGCCCGCCAGGTGCGCCGCGCCGCCTGCCCCCGCGATGAAACAGCGAACGCCCTTCGCGCTCAAGCGTTCCACCCACTCGGCGAGCGCGTCGGGCGAGCGGTGCGCCGAAAGCACTTTGGCTTCGTAGGGCACGGAAAAATCGGTGAGCTGCTTTGTCGCCTCGCGCATCATCTCCCAATCGCTTGCGCTTCCCACGACGATCCCGACAAGCGGCGTGCGGCTGGCCATTTCTACCCTTCCAGTTTTTGCCCCGTCAGGCGGTACAGGGCTTCTCGATATTTTTCGGACGTCTTTGCGATCACTTCGAGTGGAAGCCGCGGCGCAGGCGGCGTCTTCTTCCAGCCGAGCGCCTCCAGATAGTCGCGTACGTACTGCTTGTCGAAGGAGGGCGGGCTCGATCCCGGCCGGTACTCGTCCGCGGGCCAGAACCGCGAGGAGTCCGCGGTCAGCACCTCGTCGATCAATACGAGATTTCCCTTGTCGTCCGTCCCGAATTCGAACTTTGTGTCGGCGATGATGACGCCGCGTTCTACTGCGTAGTCGGCGGCCTCGCGGTACAGGCGCGCGCTCAGGTCGCGCACTTTGGCCGCGAGCGCCTTGCCGATCATCTTCTCGACCCAGGCGAAGGAGATGTTCTCGTCGTGGGCGCCGGCCTCGGCCTTGGTGGCCGGCGTAAATAGGACTTCCGGCAGCTTGTCGGCCTGCTTCAGCCCTTTCGGCAAGGGAATGCCGCATACCGCGCCGGTATTCTGATAGTCCTTCCAGCCCGAGCCGATGAGATAGCCGCGCACTACCGCCTCGACCGGAAGGGGTTTGAGTTTCCTCACCACGACCGAGCGCCCCTTCACCTGCGCCGCTTCTTCCGCGCCCTCGATCACCGCTTCCGGCGCTGCGCCGTTCAGGTGATTGGGCACGATGTGCGCGAGCCGTTTGAACCAGAAGTTCGACATCTCGTTCAGCACTTCGCCTTTCCCGGGAATGGGATCGGGCAGGACCACGTCGAAGGCGGAGAGCCGGTCGGTGGTGACGATGAGCAGGCGGTCACCGCCCACCGAATACATGTCGCGGACCTTACCCCGCCCCAGGAAAGGCAGGCTCTTGATGTTCGATTCGTAAAGTGCAGCCGCCGCCATCTCTAGGCAGCCTGCTTTTCCAGATCCGAGCGATACTTGCCTTGCGAAGCGAGCCCGTTCATGCGCGCGCGGTGATAGAACGCCCGCTGCGCGGCAGCGACGTTGCCGGGCGCGCCGCGCCAGGTCTTCAGCGCGGGGTTCTGCAGCGCTCGGCTGAAGGAGAAGGTGAGCGGCCAAGGCAGCCCCGGCATTCTCGCCATTTCGTTGAGATGAGCCGTCGCGGCCTCGTCGCTCTGACCGCCCGAAAGGAAAACAATACCCGGCAGCGCCGCCGGAACGGTGCGCTTCAGGCAGCGCACGGTTTCTTCGGCGACCCGGTCCACGCCGGCCTGCTTCGGACAGTCCTTGCCCGACACCGCCATCGATGCCTTGAGGACGACGTGCTCGAGCGACACGTGGTGGGCACGCAACGCGGCAAAAAGTGCCGTCAGCGTCGCCTCGCTTGCTTCGCAGCAGCGCTCGATCGTGTGATCGCCGTCGAGCAGCACTTCGGGCTCGACGATCGGAACAATCGAGGCCTCCTGGCACAGCGCAGCGTAGCGCGCCAGCGCGTGGGCGTTGGCGTACAGGCAGGCGTGAGTGGGAGTGCCCGGGCCGATCGTGATCACGGCGCGCCACTTGGCAAAGCGGGCGCCCAGCTTGAAGTATTCGGCCAGCCGCCCGCGCAGTCCGTCGAGCCCCTCGGTGATCTTCTCGCCCGGGCAGAGCGCGAGATCATGGGTGCCCTTGTCCACTTTGATGCCAGGGACGATCCCCTTTTTCTCGAGGTAGCTCGGGAACGGTTCGTTGCCTGCGACCGTGCTTTGGCGCAGGGTCTCGTCGAAGAGAATCACGCCGCTTACGTACTCTTCGATGCCCTTGGTGGTAAACAGCAAGTCGCGGTAGGCGCGGCGGTTCGGCTCGGTACACTCCACGCCGATCGACTTGAAGCGTTTCTCGCAGGTCGCGTTGGATTCGTCCGCGGCGAGCAATCCTTTGCCCTCGGCGACCATGGCTGCCGCCGTCTTGGATAGCAGCTTCATGTCCATGGACTGGTACCTTCTGATGTTCCGGAATAGGGAAGCGAGAGCCGTAATTTTACCTGCCCGGCGCCGATGCCGCTATGTCCCTTTCCGGCGTGGTCACGCGTCAAACACGGCCTTCCGGCATCAGCAGACAGTCCGGTGCCTCATACGGCAGGTCGCGAGCACTTCGTCCGGGTCCCGCCGCCACCAGTTGCGCGAGGACAGGATCTCGACCTCGTGAAAGCCGTGGTACCCCGCCTGTTCCATCCAGGAGCGCAAGAGCGGGAGGTCGATTATGCCGTCGCCCATCATGCCTCGGTCGGTGAGGAGGTCCGCGGTGGGCACCAGCCAGTCGCAGATATGAAACGCGAGCAGGCGCTTGTCGCCGGCGCGCTCGATTTGCGCTCTGAGCAACGGATCCCACCAAACGTGGTAGACGTCCACCGCGACACCTAGAGCACCGCTCCCATTTCGGTTCAGCTCGTCGCACAGATCGAGCGCCTGCGCGAGCGTGTTCACGCAGGCGCGGTCGGCGCAGTACATCGGGTGCCCGTCTCTCACCATCCCGCGCGCCCCGGCAAGGTCTTTCGAGCCGGGAGGCAGGCCCCCGGAGACGAGCACCAGGCACTTTGCCTCGAGTGTGGCGGCATCGTCGATGGCTCGCAAGTTGTCGTCGATCGCAGCCCGGCGGGCTTTGCGGTCCGCGGCCGGAAACATGCCGCCCCGGCAAAGCCCCGTGACGGTCAGGCCGTTGTCGCGGATCGCCTTCGCGGCTTCCTTCACGCCCATCTCGGCGAGCTTGTCGCGCCAGGGTGAAATGCCGCGAATGCGGTGGCGGGCGCAGCCTTCGATCATCTGGCGCAGGCTCCACTTCTCCCGCACCGTGGCGGTGTTGAGGGAGAGAAGCTCGGGCTCGGGTGGAGAATCCATCGTTCCGGCGGCCTACGCCCGAGGCGTCAAGGTCTCTTTTTTGTCCTGGCGCGCCGGTCAGGCCCGGCGGTGCTCGCCTACCCTGACGATTTTCATCGTGTTGGTACCGCCCGCCTTGCCGATCGGCTCGCCGATGGTGATCACGATGAGATCGCCCTTCTGCACGACGCGGTTCTTTACGAGGACGTTTTCAGCCTCCTCCAGCAGCTCCTCGCGGTCGTGGCCGACGTACTTGACCATGAGCGGGTAAGTGTCGCGAAACAGCGCGCAGCGGTAGCGTGTCGCGGTCTGCGAAGTGAGCGCGTAGATCGGCACGCCGCAGTTGATGCGCGACATCCACAGCGCGGTCGAGCCCGATTCGGTGAGCGCGGCGATCGCTTTCACCTTGAGGTGATAAGCGGTGAAAAGAGCCGCCATGGCGATGGACTGGTCCACGCGGGTAAAAATGCGGTCGAGGAAATCGCGGTCGAGAGTCACCTCGGCCGAGTCCTCTGCGACTTCGCAGATGCGGCTCATCGCCGCGATGGTCTCGACCGGGTACTTTCCGCTCGCCGTTTCCGCCGAGAGCATCACCGCGTCGGTGCCGTCGAGCACTGCGTTCGCGACGTCCGACACTTCGGCGCGGGTGGGCACGGGGCTCGATATCATCGACTCCATCATCTGCGTCGCGGTGATGGTGAGCTTGTTCTGCTCGCGCGCAAGGCGAATCATGCGCTTCTGCAGCGCCGGCACCGAGGCGTCGCCGACCTCTACGGCAAGGTCGCCGCGCGCCACCATGATCCCCTCGCAGGCCGACATGATGTCGGTGAGCGCCTTGGGCTCGACGGCTTCCGCGCGCTCGATCTTGGCGATGAGGAACGCCTCGCCACCGGCGGCGTGCAGAAGCTGCCTCGCCATCGACATGTCGGTGCTCGACTTGGGGAAGGAAACGGCCAGGTAATCGACCCGGATTTTCGCCGCGGTACGGATGTCCTCCACGTCCTTCGGCGGGAGCGCGGGAGCGGTGAGACCGCCCCCCAAGCGGTTGATGCCCTTGTTGTTGGAGAGCACCCCCCCGTGACGCACGCGGCAGTACACCTTGTTGCCCACGACTTTTTCGACTTCGAACACGATCCTGCCGTCGTCGAGCAGCAGCACGTCTCCCGGCCGCACATCGCGCGGCAATTCCTTGTAATCCAGGCCGACGCGCCCGTGGTCGCCCAGCTCGAGGTCGGCGTCGAGCACGAACGCATCGCCCGGATTGAGAGTGACCTTGCCGTCCTTGAACTTTCCGACGCGGATCTTCGGGCCCTGCAGGTCGCCCATGATGCCGACCGTGCGCCCGGTTTTGCGGCAAGCTTCGCGCACCAGCTCGGCGCGCCGCTCGTGGTCCCCTGCGGTGCCGTGCGAGAAATTCATGCGCACGATGTCCACCCCCGCGAGGAACATCCGCTCGAGCGTTTGAGGATCGCTCGACGCGGGGCCCAGCGTGGCGACGATTTTGGTGCTTCGGCTCATTGACCCCCCGAGAAAAACCGTTCTACTTTACCAGATGCTTACCGGCGACTTCCCTTGGCACGACCCGGCTGAGAGCGGGTCGGGGAATCTTTTTTTTGGCAGTGAGCACCCCGTTTCGGCTATATTTCCGGTCTGCGCCAGCGGCTGGGCCCTTGTTTCAAGGAGACTGCCAGGAAGCCATCGTGGCAGCCCTTGACTTAGGGGCACCAGGGGCCTGCGCCGCGGTTTGTTTGGGACTCTAAGGGAGAACACACGTGCTTGCCACGCAGATTCGCCAGAAGGACGGTATCTTCTACTTCGGCAGCATCCGCGCCCCCGAGCTGCTCGCCAAAGTCCGTTTCATCAGCCGGTTCTATGGCGAGGGAGAGGAGATCGCCCCGGCACGCATTTCGCAGGAAGACGAAATCGCCCAGTTCATCTCGAAAATCGAGCGAACCGATCGCGCTTTCCAGCGGGCGCTCTCGCGGGCCAAGGTGCGCCAGCTCAAGAATTTCTACGAAACGGCGATCACCCAGCCGCCGATTCCGGGCACAGTGCTGCTCTTCACCCCGGAGAAGCTGCGCTTCCAGGCTGCCGACGGAACCAATGGGGTCGGCCAACTTTCGGAGCCGCAGTCGAAATTCCTCATCATCGACGGCCAGCACCGGCTCGCGGCACTGCGCTTTTACCTCGAGGAGCGCCCCGACGACGCCAAGACGATCAACGTGCCGTGCGTGATCTTCGACGGGCGCAGCGAGGATTTTGCTACCGAGATGTTCGTCATCATTAACTCGACGCCCACCCGCATCAACAAGAGCCACCTCGTCGACCTGTACGAGCGAGTGTCCTGGGCGGAGCCCCACCGCAAGTTCGCCGCGCGCCTGGTCGGAAGCCTCTATAGCGAGGGGGACAGCCCGTTGCGCTACCGCATCAACCGGCTCGGCGGGCGCAGCCAGCAGGACAAGTGGATTCTGCAGGCCGAGCTCTTCAACGAGCTGCACCGCTGGGTTAACCGTGACTGGCGCCGCATCCAGGTGGCGGGCGGAAGCAGCAAGGAGATTCCGCGCTACTACGGCATGGTGCGCGATTTCCTCAAGGCCGCCGAGCGAGTATGGGGCGAGGCCTGGGGCCAGGCGAATTACATGGTGACCAAGCCCGTGACCCTCAAAGCGATGATCCGCGTGTGCGCCGATCTTGCGCGCGAGGACGGCGAGCCCGCCGAGGGTCGACTCAAGCGCTGGGAGGAGCGGCTCACTCCATGGCGCGAGCAGTTGAAAGCGTTCCGCGTCGAGGGGTTCTACGAGCGCTTCGCCGCCAAGGGAGAGGTCGAGCGCGTTTCCCGCGTGCATCGCGAGCTCGCCCGCGCCGCCGGGATCGACACTCGCGCAGCCAAGTAGCCGCGGGCTTGTTCGACCGCGGCTCATGGGCCCGCGCGCAGCTCCAGGATTTCGATCGCGGGCAGTTTCTTGCCCTCGAGGAATTCGAGAAAAGCGCCGCCTCCGGTCGAGATGTAGGAAATCCCGTCCGCAACCCCATACTTGGCGATAGCCGCGAGCGTCTCACCACCGCCCGCGAGTGAAAATGCCCGCGATGCGGCGATCGCCTGGGCGAGCGCACGGGTTCCCTGCCCGAACTGGCTGAATTCGAACACGCCGACCGGCCCGTTCCAGACGATGGTTCCGGCAACCGAGAGCGACTGGGCGAAGGTGGCGGCCGTCTCCGGGCCGATGTCGAGGATCATGTCGTCGTCGCTCACCTGGTCGACCGGTTTGATCTCCGCCCTCGCGATCTCGGTGATCTCCTTGGCGCAGACAACGTCTGTCGGAAGCGGGATCTCTCCGTCCTTGGCGCGCAGTATGTCCACGATTCGATTCGCCTCGGCGGCAAGCTCGGGCTCGGCGAGCGATTTGCCGATCTTCATGCCGGCCGCAAGCATGAAGGTATTGGCGATGCCCCCTCCGGGGATCAGGCGGTCGACCTTCCCGGCAAGCGCAGCGAGCACCGAGAGCTTGGTCGAAACCTTGGCGCCGGCGACGATGGCAACCAGAGGCCGGGCGGGACGCTCGAGCGCCCTCGAGAGGGCTTCGATTTCCGCGGCCATGAGCGGTCCCGCGCACGCGATCGGCGCGTACTTCGCGATGCCGTGGGTGCTCGCCTCGGCGCGATGTGCCGCGCCGAAAGCGTCGTTGACGTAGACGTCACACAACGCCGCCATCTTCTTCGCCAAGGCATCGTCGTCGCTTTTCTCGCCCTTGTTGAACCGGCAGTTCTCAAGGAGCACGGCCTTGCCTGGCGCCACTGTGACCCCTTCCAGCCAGTCGCGCTCGAGCTGGACCTCCTGGCCAAGCAGCTCCGACAGACGCCCTGCCACCGGTGCGAGGGATTCCTTCGCATTGAACTCTCCCTCGATCGGGCGGCCGAGGTGGGAAGCGAGCATCACCCGTGCCCCTTGAGCGAGCGCCCGCCTCACGCCGGGCAGGGCGGCTCGAATGCGCGTGTCGTCGCCGATCCTGCCGTCGTGGATGGGAACGTTGAAATCGACGCGGATCAGCACGCGCTTGCCGCGCAGATCGACATCGGACATTTTGAGCAACTGCATGGGACCGAGGATCGAAGAGCTAGGATTGAGGGAAAGGCGGAGGACCCTCGGGCGGTTTCCCTCGGTCCTCGATCCTGCTTTCTAGCGTGCGTTCATCAACGCGACCGTGACGTCCAGCATCCGGTTGCTGAAGCCCCATTCGTTGTCGTACCAGCTCGAGACCTTCACCAGCGTGCCGTTCGACACCCGGGTCAGGGTAGCATCGAAGACGCTACTCGCCGCGTTGTGGTTGAAGTCCGAGGACACGAGCGGCTCGCTGTTGTACTCGAGGATACCCTTCAGATCGGTTTGCGATGCCTGCCTCGCCGCGTCGTTGACATCCTCCACCGTTGTCGGCTTCTTCGCCAGGAAGGTCAGATCCACGATCGACACATTGATGATCGGCACTCGGAACGCAAACCCGTCCAGCTTGCCGTTGAGGTGCGGCAATACCAACCCGATCGCCAACGCGGCGCCGGAGCTGGCCGGGATCATGTTGTGCGTCGCCGAGCGCGCGCGGCGCAGGTCCTTGTGGAAGACGTCGATGAGCACCTGGTCGTTCGTGTAGGCGTGCACCGTCGTCATCAGGCCGGAGACCACGCCGATGCGGTCGTCAACCGCCTTCACCAGCGGCGCGAGACAGTTGGTGGTGCACGAGCCGTTCGAAATCACCGTATCGGAGGCCTTCAGCGTATTGTCGTTGACGCCGACGACGATGGTGCGGTCGACGTCCTTCTCGCCCGGCGCCGAGATCACCACCTTCTTCGCGCCGGCCCTGAGATGCGCAGAGGCTTTCTCCTTGCTGGTGAAAAGCCCCGTGCATTCGAGCACCGCGTCGATCTTGAGGTCCTTCCAGGGCAGCTCGGCCGGATCGCGCTTGGCGCAGACCTGGATGCGGTCGCCGTTGATAACCATGGCTTCGCCTTCCACGGCGACCGTCCCCGGGAATTTTCCGTGCGCTGTGTCGTAACGCGTCAAATGCGCGTTGGTCTGCGCATTGCCGAGGTCGTTGATCGCGACGAATTGCAGATCGTGTTTCTTGCCGCCTTCATAGTGCGCGCGCAGGATGTTGCGGCCGATGCGGCCGTAACCGTTGATCGCTACTCGAATGCTCATTCAGGAACTCCTAAAGGGATTTTCTCAGTGCAAAACACTTTTGACCGCCTTCACCACGTTGTCCACGGTGAAGCCGAAGTACTCGAAGAGCTTTGCTCCGGGCGCCGATTCGCCGTACCGGTCGATACCGACCACCGCGCCTTCCAGGCCGACGTATTTGCGCCAGTAGTCGCTCACGCCGGCCTCGACGGCGACTCTGGGCAAAGTCGGTATCAGGACGATGTCCTTGTACATCGGGGGCTGGCGGTCGAAGACCGCCGTGCAGGGCATGGATACGACCCGAACCGCAACGCCCTCTTCGCCGAGCTTCTTCTTCGCACCCAAAGCGAGCTGAACCTCGGATCCGGCGGCGATGATCACCGCCTTCGGTTCCTGGGCGTCGGAAAGAACATAGCCGCCCCGCCGGATCGCGGCGATCGTATGCGCATCGCGCTTCTGGAACGGTACGTTCTGGCGCGTAAACAGGAGCGAAGTCGGTCCGTCCCCGCGTTCGATTGCGGCGATCCACGCCGCGACCGACTCGACGGTGTCACAGGGTCGCCACACGTCGATGCCGGGTATCAAGCGCAGCGCCGCTGCGTGCTCCACTGATTGGTGGGTAGGACCGTCCTCACCGAGGCCGATCGAGTCGTGGGTGAAAACGAAAATCGTGCGGATCCTCATCAGCGCCGCCATTCGCAGCGCATTTCGCGAGTAGTCCGAGAAAGTGAGGAAGGTGCCGCCGTAGGGAATGATGCCGCCGTGCAGCGCGAGGCCGTTCATGATCGCGCTCATACCGAATTCGCGTACGCCGTAGTAAATGTAATTGCCGCCCCCCTCGCGTCCGACGGGCTTCGACCCGGACCACAAAGTGAGATTGGACCCGGTCAGATCGGCCGATCCGCCGATGAGCTCCGGCAGGATCGGCGCGAGGCCCTCGAGCGCGTTTTGCGAGGCCTTGCGCGTAGCGACCACCTCCGCCTGGGCGTTGATCTTGTCGAAAAGCGCCGTGCAGTGCTCCTTCCAGCCGGCTGGAAGCTCGCCCGCCACGCGGCGCCGGAACTCGCGTGCAGCCTCCGGGTGGGCTTTTTCGTAAGCGAGGAACCGCTCGTTCCAAGCGCGCTCAAGGTCCGCGCCACGTTTTCTCGCGTCCCACCCGTCGTAGACTTGTCGCGGCACTTCGAACGGGGGATGGTTCCAGCCGATGGCGGTCCGCGTGGCCGCCACTTCTTCGGCACCGAGCGCCTCGCCGTGGGCCTTGGCGGTGCCGGCCCGCGTGGGCGCCCCCTTGCCGATCACCGTCTTGCAACAGATGAGCGTGGGCTTGTTCGCAGCCGCCTTGGCGCCGCGGATCGCGCGACCGACGGCTTCCTCGTCGTGACCGTCCACGTCCGGTATCACGTGCCAATCGTAGGCCTCGAAGCGCTTGGGCGTGTCGTCGCGGAACCAGCCTTTCACCTCACCGTCGATCGATATCTTGTTGTCGTCGTAGACCGCGATGAGCTTGCCGAGCCCCAGCGCCCCCGCAAGCGAGCAGGCTTCGTGCGAGATGCCCTCCATAAGGCAGCCGTCGCCGAGAAAGACGTAGGTGTGATGATCGACGATGGCGAAGCCCGGGCG
>VBDM01000023.1 GCA_005881355.1 Betaproteobacteria bacterium | reverse complement strand
AGGTCCGGGTCGGGCGCGCGCTGATCGGGGGCGACGCGCCGATCCTGGTGCAGTCCATGACCAACACGGATACTGCGGACGCCCAGAGCACGACGGCCCAGGTGGCGGAGCTCGCTCGCGCCGGCTCGGAAATCGTGCGTGTCACCGTGAACACCGCGGATGCGGCGGCGCAGGTGCCCCGCATCCGCGAACGGCTCGATGCCATGGGCTGCGATGTGCCTTTAGTGGGCGATTTTCATTTCAACGGCCACAAGCTGCTCGCCGAGTATCCCGATTGCGCCCGGTCGCTGGCGAAGTACCGCATCAACCCGGGCAATGTCGGCCGCGGCGCGAAGCGCGACGAGCAGTTCGCGACCATGATCGAGACTGCGTGCCGCTTCGACAAGCCCGTGCGGATCGGGGTCAACTGGGGCAGCCTCGACCCCGAGCTGCTGGCGCGGCTCATGGACGAAAACGCACGGGCGCCTGAGCCGCTCGACTCCGACGCGGTGACCCGCGAAACACTGGTCGCCTCGGCGCTCGAATCCGCCGCCCGCGCGGAAGAGCTGGGACTTCCCGGAGATCACATAGTGCTCTCGTGCAAGGTGAGCGGAGTGCAGGACCTGATCGCCGTTTACCGGGAGCTGGCGCGCCGCTGCGATTATCCGCTGCACCTGGGGCTCACCGAGGCGGGCATGGGGACAAAAGGCGTCGTGGCCTCCACCGCTGCGCTCGGGGTGCTGCTTCAGGAGGGAATCGGGGACACGATCCGCATTTCGCTCACGCCCGAGCCGGGCGGGGACCGGACGCGCGAGGTGGTGGTCGCGCAGGAGATCCTCCAGACGATGGGCCTGCGCTCGTTCTCGCCGATGGTGATCGCCTGCCCGGGCTGCGGCCGCACCACCAGCACCTATTTTCAGGAGCTTGCCGAAAAGATCCAGCGCTATCTCCGGGAGCGGATGCCGCAGTGGCGGGAACGCTATCCGGGAGTCGAGGAGATGCAGGTTGCGGTCATGGGCTGCGTCGTCAACGGTCCCGGCGAGAGCAAGCACGCCAACATCGGCATCAGCCTGCCCGGGTCCGGGGAGCGTCCGGTCGCGCCGGTCTACGTGGACGGCGAGAAGACCGTCACGCTCAAGGGCGGGCGCATCGCCGAGGAATTCCAGCAGCTGGTCGAGGACTACGTCCGCGCGACCTACGGGGAAGGCGGCCGGCCGCAGCGTGGCCCGCAGGAAAACAAGAGAAGCATTCCGATCAAAGCCGCGATCTAGTTCTCGCCGGGCGAATTCGATATGAGCGAGCCGATCCGCGCGGTGCGCGGAATGAACGACATCCTGCCCGACGAGGCCGAGCGCTGGGAGACTCTGGAAGAGCTGCTGCGCGGCTGGCTGCGCGGCTACGGCTATCGCAATGTGCGCACGCCCGTCCTCGAGGCCACGGCGCTCTTTCGCCGGGCGATCGGCGAGGCCACCGACATCGTCGAGAAGGAGATGTACAGCTTCACCGACGAGCTGAACGGCGAGGAGCTGACGCTTCGTCCAGAGGCCACGGCGTCGGTCGCGCGCGCGGCGGCCGAGCACAGCCTCACCTACGGCGGCCCGCAGCGGCTCTATTACATCGGTCCGATGTACCGGCACGAACGGCCGCAAAAGGGCCGCTACCGCCAGTTTCATCAGGTCGGCGCGGAAGCGCTCGGCTTTCCCGGCCCGGACATCGACGCCGAGCTGCTGCTCATGTGCGCGCGGCTGTGGGACGACCTCAACCTGAACGGCGTGCGGCTGCAGCTCAATTGCCTGGGCTCGGCGTCGGAGCGCGCCGCGTACCGCAAATCCCTGGTGGCCTATCTTCAGTCCCGCGGTGGAGATCTTGACGAGGATTCGCGGCGGCGGCTTCACACCAATCCCCTGCGTGTGCTCGACAGCAAGAACCCGGCGATGCAACCGGTCATCGCCGGAGCTCCGCGCCTGCTCGATGCGCTCGGGCGAGAGTCGCTCAAGCACTTCGAGGGCGTGCAGACCATCCTCAAGGACGCCGGGCGCCCGTACGAAATCAATCCAAGGCTCGTGCGCGGACTTGATTACTACAATCTCACGGTGTTCAAGGGACGGTGTGCGCCGGCGGGCGTTACGACGGGCTGTTCGAGCAGATCGGCGGGAAGCCCGCCCCGGCTTGCGGCTGGGCGATGGGGTTCGAGCGCCTGCTTGCGCTTCTCGCCGACCCGGGCGAGCGCGTCTGCCCGGACGTCTACCTCGTGAACCAGGGGGAAGAGGCGCCCCGCTCTGCATTTCGCGTGGCGGAGGCCCTGCGCGACGCCGGCTTCAGCGTGGTGCAGGACTGCGGCGGAGGCAGCTTCAAGTCGCAGATGAAAAAGGCCGACGCGAGCGGCGCGCCGGTCGCGGTCATCATCGGCGACGACGAGGCCCGAACGGGTGAGGCGAGCATCAAGGCCTTGCGCGAGGAGCGCGGGCAGTTCCGCGTGCCTCAGGAAGGCCTGCCGGAGGCGATTTCGGATCTGCTTTTTGGCACAGGTGAAGATAAATGAGCGCATACGATCTCGAAGAGCAGGAACAGCTCGCCGAGCTGAAAGCCTGGTGGAAGGAACATGGCGGCACGGTCATCCTCGGCGCGACCCTGGCGCTCGCCGCTTTCGGCGCGTGGAACGGCTGGGCGTGGTATCAACGCTCGCAGGCGGCGCAGGCCGCCGCGCTGTACGACACGCTGCAGAAGGCGGCGCGCGCCAGCGATCTGAAGGCTACCCGGGATACCGCGGGGGCGATTCTCGAGAACTTTCCGCGCACCGCCTACGCGCCGCTCGCGGCGCTGGTTTCGGCCAAAGTCCAGTTCCAGGCGGGAGACCTGAAGACTGCGCGCGCGCAACTGGAATGGGTCGTCGAGCACGCGAGGAACGATCAGATCCGCTCGATCGCGACGCTGCGGCTGGCGAGCGTGCTGCTCGACGACAAAGAGCCCGATGCGGCGCTGAAAGTCCTCGAGGCGAAGCCCCATCCGGGTTTCGAGGCGCTCTACGCCATGCAGCGCGGGGACATCCTCGCCTCGCAGAGCAAGCGCTCCGAAGCGCGCGCAGCCTATCAGGCCGCGCTGGAAAAGGCCCAACCGGGCGCCGTGCGCGAAACGCTGCGCCTCAAGCTCGACGCCCTCGGGGACGCTTGATGCGGCGGCTCGTCCTCGTCGGCGCAATGCTCCTCGCCGGCTGTTCCGGTTCATCCGGCCCTAAGATGGCCGAACTGTCGGAACTCAACGCGAGCATACCGGTGCGCACCTTGTGGCAGGCGAGCGTGGGCGAGGCGGGAGACGCTATTTTCGTTCCCGTTGCGGCTGTCGGCGGTGTTTACGCGGCTGCGCAGGACGGTACCGTTGCGCGCTTTGAAGCCGGCACCGGCCGCGAATCGTGGCGCGTCAATGCGGGGCAGACGCTTTCCAGCGGAGTGGGCTCCGACGGCGCGCTCGTCGCGGTCGGGACGCTCGAAGGGGAGGTCATCGCGCTCGACGCCGGATCGGGCGAAGTGCGCTGGCGCGCGCGCGTGTCTAGCGAAGTCCTGTCGGCGCCGGCTGTGACCGGGGATCTGGTGATCGTGCGCAGCGCCGACAGCCGCCTGTTCGCGCTCGACGCGAAGGACGGCAAGCGCCGCTGGCTCTACCAGCGCTCCAGTCCTTCCCTGTCGGTGCGTTCCCCGGCGGGCATGGTCGCTGACCGAGGCTACGTGTTTATCGGCTTTCCGGGAGGCAAACTCGTGTCGGTCGCGCTCGCCAACGGCGGGGTGCGCTGGGAGGCGACCGTTGCGCTGCCGCGCGGAACCACGGAGCTGGAGCGCGTCACCGACGTCGTCGGGCTGCCGGTGGTCACCGAGCGGGAAGTGTGCGCCGTCGCCTATCAGGGGCGGATCGCCTGCTTCGACGCGGCAAGCGGCAACCCGCTGTGGTCGCGGGAGCTGTCGAGCACCGTCGGGCTGGCGATCGATGCCCGTTACGTCATGGTCAGCGACGATAAAGGTGCGGTGCACGCCCTGGACCGCGCCGGGGGCACGAGCATCTGGAAGCAGGATCGGCTGTTCCTGAGGCGCCTCACCGCGCCGCTTGCCCTCGGCCGCGAAATCGCCGTCGGCGATATCGAGGGGTATGTACATTTCCTCTCGCGCGAAAGCGGCGCTTTCGCCGGACGCATCGCCACCGACGGCAGCCCGATCAGGTCTCCCCTGGTGAGGCTCGACGACGGGTTCCTGGCGCAGACGCGGGACGGGAACTTGTACGCGCTCAGCACGAAATAGGCGGGCTTCTCATGAAGCCTACTCTGGTCATCGTCGGTCGGCCGAACGTAGGCAAGTCCACGCTGTTCAACCGTCTTACGCGCACCCGGGATGCCCTGGTTGCCGATGTGCCGGGACTGACGCGCGATCGCCACTACGGCGCGGGACGCATGGGCGACCGGGCGTACCTCGTGGTCGATACCGGCGGGCTGGAACCCGAAGGGCAGGGCGTGTTCGTGGAAATGGCGAAGCAAGCGAGGACGGCGATCGCGGAAGCTGACGCGATCTTGCTGGTCGCCGACGCGCGCGAAGGTCTCACCGCCCAGGACCGCGCGATCGGCGAGGAGCTGCGGCGCATGGGCCGACGCGTTTTCGTAGCCGTGAACAAAACCGAGGGCATGAATCCGGATCTCGCCACGGCCGAGTTCCACGAGCTGGGATTGGGTGCTCCGCGCGCGATTTCAGCCGAGCACGGGGCGGGCGTGCGCGACCTGGTGGACGCCGCGCTCGCCGATTTTCCCGTCGAGGAGGATCAGGACGACGAATCGGACAAGGCGGCAAGGATCGCCATCGTCGGCCGCCCCAACGCCGGCAAGTCCACGCTAGTCAACGCGCTGGTCGGCGAGGAGCGCGTCGTGACCTTCGATGAGCCGGGCACGACGCGCGACGCGATCGATGTCGAGCTTGCAATCGGGGGCCGCCGTTACGTTCTCATCGACACGGCGGGACTGAGGCGCCGCGGGAAGGTCTTCGAAAGCGTCGAGAAGTTCTCCGTGGTGAAGACCCTGCAGGCGATCGATCGGGCCAACGTCGCGGTCCTCGTTCTAGATGCCCAAGGCGAGATCTCCGACCAGGATGCGCACATCGCAGGATTCATCCTCGAGCGAGGCCGGGCGCTGGTGGTGGCCGTCAACAAGTGGGATGATCTGGACGGCTACGCGCGCGACATGACAAAGCGCGCCATCGCACGCAAGTTGAAATTTCTGTCGTTCGCGCGCTTTCACTACATCTCGGCGCGCGAGGGCCGCGGCGTCGCGCAACTGATCGACTCGGTGGACCGGGCCTACCGGGCGGCGATGGCGAAGCTGCCTACCCCGAAGCTCACCCGCGCCTTGATCGCCGCCGTCGCGAAGCAGGCGCCTGCGCGCGCGGGACTTTCGCGGCCCAAGCTCCGCTACGCGCATCAAGGCGGCAGCAACCCCCCCATCGTCGTCGTGCATGGGACGTCGCTGAATGCCGTGTCCGACAGCTACCGGCGCTATCTTGAAGCGGACTTTCGCAAAGTATTCCGGCTCGAGGGGACGCCGCTCAGAATCGAATTTCGCAGCGGCCGGAACCCTTACGTCGGCAAGCGGCTCTAACGGGTTGTTGAAAAAGGGGCACGCCCCTTATATCCCCGAATTTGGAGGCTGCAGAAAAACGCTTCCCTCTCAAAACCCTTCTTCAGCGAAGCCGGGTTTTGCGGTCGGGAAGCTTTTTTCTGCGGCCTGCCAATTCGTTCGTTGGCTTTTGGCAAAAAACCATTTACAGTACAACTTCAAATAATACGACTCCGGGGTAACCCATGAGCAACAAAGGACAATTGCTACAAGATCCGTTTCTGAATACCCTGCGCAAGGAGCACGTGCCGGTGTCGATCTATCTCGTCAACGGCATCAAGCTTCAAGGGCAGATCGAGTCCTTCGATCAGTACGTCGTGCTTCTCAAGAACACCGTAACTCAAATGGTCTACAAGCACGCCATCTCCACCGTCGTGCCTTCGCGTGCGGTCAATCTGTCGGTCGACCATTCCTCCCCCGAGAGCTGATGGTGCCGCGCTATTGCCTCTGATCCGGCGCGATGCCTGAGCGTCCGTCGGAGCGCAACGCTGCGGTGCTCGTGGGCCTGGACTTCGGCGCCGCCGGCTACGCCGAAGGCGTGGAAGAACTGAGGCTTCTCGTCGTCAGCGCCGGGATCCATCCCCGAGCCCTGGTCGGCGGGCGCCGCGCTCGGCCCGACCCTGCCTACTTTGCGGGCTCCGGGAAGGTCGAGGAGATCAGGCGCGCGCTCCACGAGCAGCGCGCTTCGCTCGCTGTGTTCAATCACGACCTGTCGCCGGTGCAGGAGCGCAACCTCGAAAAGGCGCTCGGCTGCCCGGTTGTCGACCGCACGCGGCTGATCCTCGACATTTTCGCCCAGCGTGCGAAGAGTCACGAAGGCAAGCTCCAGGTCGAGCTTGCGCAGCTCGAGCACGCCGCGACGCGGCTGGTGCGCGGCTGGACCCACTTGGAGCGGCAGCGGGGCGGCCGGGGCTTTCTCGGGGGCATGGGCGAGACCCAGCTGGAAGTCGACAGACGGCTGATAGCGAACCGCGTCAAGGTGCTCAAGGACAAGCTCGTCAAGTTTCAGCGCCGACGCGAAGTGCAGCGGCGCGCCCGCGCCCGGGGCAGGTCTTTCTCGGTGTCGCTTGTGGGCTACACCAACGCCGGCAAGTCGACGCTGTTCAACGTCCTGACTCACGCTGGAGCGCTTGCCGAGGATCGGCTGTTCGCGACGCTCGACACCACGACGCGGAGGCTCTACCTGCCTGAAGCCGGAAACATCACGATTTCCGACACGGTCGGATTCATCCGCGATCTTCCGCACACGCTCGTGGCGGCGTTCCGGGCGACGCTGGAGGAAACCATCCACGCCGACCTGCTGCTGCACGTCGTGGACGCGGCGAGCGAGGCACGCGACGCGCAGGTCGAGGAGGTGAACAAGGTGCTCGTGGAGATCGGCGCAAGCGCGATTCCCCAGCTGCTGGCGTGGAACAAGATCGATCGAAACGGGGCGCAGCCGGGAGTCGACCGGGACGAATATGCTAGAATTCGGCGCGTTCGTCTTAGCGCAAAAACGGGCGACGGCGTGGATGGCCTGCGCCAGGCCCTGATCGAGGCGGCAGCCTCGAGGACATCCCCGGCGAACCCGCCAAAATCGAAAGATTCGCAGAAACCGGGCCAAGCGGCCGCAACGTAGGATTGTCATGTCATTGAACGACCCGCAATGGGGCAAGCGAGGAGGCGGCAACGAGGGACCGCCCGACCTCGACGAGATGTGGCGCAACTTCAACCAGAAACTGAACAGCATCTTCGGCCGGCGCCGCGGCGCGGGCTCGGAACCCGGCGGGCCGCCCAGCGTCCGGCAACTCGGCGGGGGAGCCGGCCTCATCATCCTGGTGGTGCTCGTCGCATGGCTCGCCAGCGGTCTCTACATCGTGGTGGAGGGCCAGCGCGGTGTCGTGCTCACGTTCGGGAAGTTCTCCGAGGTGACCAGCTCCGGATTGCGCTGGCGCATGCCGTATCCGATTCAGAGCCACGAAATCGTCAATTTGTCCGCGGTGCGCACGATCGACGTCGGTTACCGCAACACCATCAAGACCAAGGTGCTGAAGGAATCGCTCATGCTGACCGACGACGAAAACATCGTCGATATCCAGATGGCGGTTCAATACACCGTCAAGGACGCCAGGGACTACCTTTTCACCAATCGCAGGCCCGACGATACGGTGCTGAACGCCGCGGAAACCGCGCTGCGCGAGGTCATAGGCAAGAGCAAGATGGATTTCGTGCTCAACCAGGGCCAGGCCGTCGTGGCGAAGGCGATGCCGGTCATGCAGGAAATCCTCGACCGCTACCAGACCGGCATTCAGATCAGCAGCGTGAACATCCAGAACGCGCAGCCGCCCGAACAGGTTCAAGCCGCGTTCGACGATGCGGTGAAGGCGAACCAGGATCGCGAGCGGCTCAAGAACGAGGGCCAGGCCTACTTCAACGACGTGGTGCCGAAGGCGCGCGGCGTGGCGTCGCGGCTCCTGTTCGAGGCCGAAGGCTACAAGCAACGCGTCATCGCCAATTCCGAAGGCGAGGCGTCGAGGTTCAGGCAGATTCTGGTCGAGTACAACAAGGCGCCGCAGGTGACCCGGGAACGCCTGTATCTTGAAACCGTCCAGCAGATTCTCGAGAGCACCACCAAAGTGCTGATCGACGCGAGAGCAGGGGCCAACCTGCTCTACCTGCCGCTCGACCAGATCCTTCAGAGATCGGCCGGTGGCGGGCTGCCGGAAGCGCTCTCGCCGACGCGGCCGTCGGCTTCCGCAGAATCGCCGGCGCCGCCGGATGCGGGAGCCCGCTCCCGGGACACGCTGCGCGGGCGCGAGCGCGGGGAGCGACCGTGAGCAACCGTTTGGGCGTCGGCCTCGCCGCGGCGGCGGGCGCATTGATCCTGTTGAGCCTGGCGGCGTTCACCGTCGACCAGCGGCAGCGGGTCATCGTGTTCCAGCTCGGCGAAATCAAGGAAGTCATCGATGCGCCCGGCCTGCACTTCAAATGGCCGCTGATCCAGAATGTGCGCTACTTCGACACCCGCATTCTGACCTGGGACGATCCGGAGCCGCAGAGATTCATCACCGTCGAAAACAAGCCGGTGCTGGTGGATGCTTTTGTCAAGTGGCGCATCGTCGACGTGACGAAGTACTATGTTTCGGTCGCGGGCGACGAGATCGCGGCGGCACGACGCATCAATCAGACCGTGAACGGGCTGCTTCGGGAGGAATTCGGCAAGCGCACGGTGCACGACGTGGTCTCGGGCGAGCGCGACGCAATCATGAATACCGTGCGCGAGAAGGTGGATCTGGACGTGCGCGGCCTCGGCATCCGGGTGGTGGACGTGAGGCTCAAGCGCGTCGACCTGCCGCAGGAGGTGAGCGTCGACGTGTACCGCCGGATGGAGTCCGAGCGCAAGCGCGTCGCCTCCGAGCTGCGCTCCAACGGCTCCGCCGAAGCCGAGAAGATCCGCGCCGACGCCGACAAGCAGCGCGAGGTCATCATCGCCGAGGCCTACCGCGACGCGCAGCGCGTCAAGGGCGAAGGCGACGCCAGGGCCGCGGCGATCTACGCGCGCGCCT
>VBDM01000010.1 GCA_005881355.1 Betaproteobacteria bacterium | reverse complement strand
GCTCATCAGCGGCTAAACGGGTTGCCCTCGCTTTAGCGGAATTTTGGAGCCCGTGCTTCCTGCTCCTGCGCCCGCAAGCTGATGATCAAATCGGCGCGAAATACAAGTTACCTGATAAACGCCGGGCGGTCAATTTCAGGAGCCGGATTTTCTCTGTTGCCAGCGTTCGCGCCGCACGCGCTTGCGACCCATTTTCCTCGTGTGCGATACGATGAGGTGCTCGCGGATCTTGGCCAGAACGAAATCGCTCACCTCGGCCGGGATGTCCGCGGCTTCGCGCTTGAAGCGCGGCACCACGGTCCCCGAGTCGAGTTTGCCGTCGGACACGAGAATCGGCGTCTGCGGGTATCCAGGCTCACTCTCGCCGTGGTCCACCCCGTCGTGATGGAAACCGCCGAGTTGGCTCCACACCAGCGCGCGCTCGTTGCGCTCGACGTCGTAACAGAGCTGGAATTTGACGAACGTCCCGGCAAGATCCTGCCAGGTGAACAGATCGAAATAATCGCTCTCGAACCAGCGCCGCCTGAGCGACGGATCATTCTGCTGGACGATCAGGATTTCCCGCAACTTTCCGCGCTCAGCCGGCATGGGTGATCCCTTGGGCGAGGAGCGCGTCGATCGCGGCATCCGTGTAGCCCGCCTCGCGCAGCACCTCGCGGCTGTGCTCGCCCAGGCGCGGCGCGTGGCGCCGGTACGCCGGGGGGGTTTCGGACCACTCCGAGGGCACGCGCATCGCGCGTACCCTACCCTCGCTCGGATGATCGACGCCGGCGAAGTAGCCGGTCGCGGCGAGGTGCGGATCGGCGAGGATGTCATCGAGGCTGTTCATGCGCTGCACCGGGATGTCGGCGCGCTCGAGCGCCTCGAGCCATTCCGAGGTCGTGCGTTTTTTCATCTCTTGCGCGACGAAGGCGTAGATCGCGTCGACGTGCCGGCTGCGGGCTTCCGGAGTCGCGAAGCGCGGTTCGGCGAGCATCTCGGGCCTGCCGATCAGGTCGAAAAAGGATTTCCACTGCTTGTCGTTGTAGATCAGAACGCAGACATATCCATCGCGGGTGGCGTAGGGCCGGCGGTCTTTTGAAAGCAGCCTGGTATAGCCCGGTCCGCCGAGCGGCGGCTCGAAGGTGTGGCCCCCCAGGTGATCGCCCATCAGAAGATTCAGCAGGCTCTCGAACATCGGCACATCGACGCGCTGGCCTTTGCCGGTCCGCTCGCGGCAGTAAAGCGCCGCGCAGACCGCGACGGCGAGGTTGAGGCCCACGGTGCGATCCCCCATCGTCGCCGGCACATAGCGCGGGCTCTCGGCGCCGGAGGCAAGCAAGAGCCAGGGGACGCCGCAAGCGCCCTGGATGAGATCGTCGTACGCGGCCCTGGCGGCGTAGGGCCCGCGCTGGCTGTAGCCGAACGCGCCGGCGTAGATGATGCGGGAGTTGACCGCTCGCACATCCTCGTAGGAGAGCTTGAGCCGCGCCATCGCCTGCGGCCGGATGTTATAGACGAGGACGTCGGCGCGCCTCGCGATCGCGAGCAGCGCTTCGCGCCCGGCGGGATTCTTCAGGTCGAGGACGAGCGAGCGTTTGTTGCGGTTCGCGTTGAGGAAGACGTGGCCCATCGCCTTGGAGCGCATCGGGGCGGCGTGGCGCATGATGTCGCCCTCGCGCGATTCCACCTTGATCACGTCGGCGCCGAAGTCGGCGAGGATCTGCGTGGCGTAGGGGCCCAGGATCACCGAAGTGAGATCGAGCACGCGCACGCCTGAAAGAGGGCCGCTCATGAGTCGGGGCTCAGGCGTTGAGCTTCGCCAGCAGGGCGCGGGCCTTCGCCGGGTCGTGAGCGCGGCCGACGCGCGCGGCCAGTTCCTCCACTTCCTTGAGCCGCGTGCGCAACACCTGCTGCTTGATCGCGAGCAACTGCGCCGGATGCATGGAGAACTCGCGCAGGCCGAACCCGAGCAGCAGGCGCGTCATGGCGGCATCGCCCGCCATCTCCCCGCACACCGCGACCGGGGTCTTGGCGCGTTTCGCGCTGCGGATGGTCTGCGCGACCAGCTGCAGCACCGCGGGGTGCAGCGGATCGTACAGGTGCGCCACCGCATCGTCGGTGCGGTCGATCGCGAGCGTGTACTGGATCAGGTCGTTGGTGCCGATCGACAGGAAATCGAGGTCGCGGGCGAGGTATTTCAGCGACAGGGCGGCGGCCGGCACCTCGACCATGCCGCCGATCGCGATGCGCCGGTCATACGGGATCCTCTGGCCGTCGAGCATTTCCTTGGCGTGCCGGACCGCGGCGAGCGTCTGCTCCACCTCGTGGGCGTGGGCGAGCATCGGGATGAGCAGGCGTATCTTTCCGTAGCGCGAGGCGCGCAGGATCGCGCGCAGCTGCGTGAGGAACATCTGCGGCTCGGCGAGACAGAAGCGGATCGCGCGAAGGCCGAGCGCCGGATTGGGGCCCCCACGGTCGGCGCCGTTGATGCTCTTGTCGGCTCCAAGGTCCAGCGTGCGTATCGTGACCGGCCTGCCGTGCATCGCATCGGCCACCTGCCGGTAGGCCTCGAACTGCTCGTCTTCGGAAGGAAGATCGTCCCGGTTGAGGAACAGGAACTCGCTGCGGAAAAGGCCGATGCCCGCGGCGCCCGCCTCCCTCGCCTCCTCCACGTCCTGCGGCAGCTCGATGTTGGCCTGAAGCTCGACCGCGGCGCCGTCCATCGTGGCCGAGCGCGCGTTGCGCAGGCGCTTGAGCTTCTGCCGCTCGATCTCGAGCAGGCGGCTGCGCTCGCGGTACTCGTCGAGCACCTGCCTGCCCGGATTGACGATCAGCACGCCTTCGCGGCCGTCGACGATCACAGGCTCGCCTTCCCGGATCATGCTGCGCGCGTGATGCAGGCCGACGATCGCCGGGATGTTGAGGCTGCGCGCGACGATCGCGGTGTGCGAGGTCACCCCGCCCAGGTCGGTCACGAAGCCCGCGTATCGGTGCTGCTTGAAGAGAATCATGTCGGCTGGCGACAGGTCGTGCGCCACCACGATCAGGTCCTCCTCGTGCGAGGGCGCCGAAGGCGCGTGCCCGGTGCCGAGCATCGCCTTCAGCACCCGCTCGACCACCTGCACGATGTCCTGCTTGCGCTCGCGCAGGTACGGATCCTCCATCTCCTCGAACTGGGACGCGAGGTAATCCATCTGCAGCGTCAGCGCCCACTCGGCGTTGCAGCGGCGGTTGCGGATCAGAGTGCGCGGCACCGTGGAGAGGTTGGCGTCGTTGAGCAGCATCGCGTGCAGGCTGAGGATCGCCTTCATCTCTGCCGGTGCGCCGGCGGGAATGCTCGCCTGCAGCGCGGCGAGCTCGCCTTGGACCTGGGCGATCGCCCGGTCGAAGCGCTCGAGCTCGGCCTCGATTTCCGGCGGCGCGACTTCGTAGTGCGCGACCTCCAGCCGCGCGGTCGAGACCAGATGCGCCTGGCCGATCGCGATTCCCCCGGAGACGCCGGCGCCGTGCAGCGTAAAGCTCGCGCCGACGCCGGAGGGGTTTTCCGCGGGTTTCACCCGGGCCTCACTCCTGTTCCCCGAAGCGCTCGGCGATGAGCTGCACGAGGGCGGCGAGCGCGCTTTGGGCGTCCTCGCCGTCGGCTTCGATGGTGACGCGGCTGCCCTTGCCCGCGGCGAGCATCATCACGCCCATGATGCTCTTCGCGTTCACGCGCCGGCCGTTGCGCGACAACCACACCTCCGAAGCGAAGCCGCTCGCGACCTGCGTGAGCTTGGCCGCGGCGCGCGCGTGCAGCCCCAGCTTGTTGACGATTTCAGCTTCGGTTCGCTGCATTGCGGATCTCGGAATTCAGCCGAATCACGCCGTCGCATCCACCGCTCACCGCTTTCTGCACCACGGCGGCGAGCGGCTCCTCGCGATAGGTGAGCGCCCGGATCAGCATCGGCAGGCTAGCGCCCGCGAGGCCCTCGACCCTGCCCGGCGCGAGCAGGCGCGTCGCGATGTTGGAGGGCGTCGCGCCGAGGATGTCGGTCAGCACCAGCACGCCCTCGCCGCTGTCGAGCTGGCGCACGAGTTCCTGCGCCTGGGGGAGGATGGCCGCGGGATCGTCGTGAACCGTGACGCCGAGCTGCTGGACCTGAAGCGGCCGTTTGCCGAGCACGTGGCTCGCGCTGTGAATGAGCGCCTCGCCGAAAGCGCCGTGCGAGACGATCAGAATTCCGATCATGGAAATTCCTTTGCAAGCCGAACGAGGAAGCCTCAAGCGAAAGGCTTATTGTGCAGCGACGGCGGAAATTCGGTAAGGGGTTCCAAGGGACCGGGCGCGCGAAGAGCTTGCGCGGCCTGCCTCAAGCCCCGACCTCGGCTCGCGCCTCGGTTTCCCCGTCAGCAGTGACAGACGCAGGCTTATTTCCGACAGGCCGCCTCGAGCGCGTCGAGGAACATCCCGGCGACGTTGAATCCGGTCTGTTGCGTGATTTCCTGAAAGCAGGTGGGGCTGGTGACGTTGATTTCGGTCAGGTAATCACCGATCACGTCCAGGCCGACCAGGAGCAGGCCCTGGCGCGCCAGTTCCGGCCCGAGCGCCTCGCCGATTTCCCGGTCGCGCCGCGAAAGCGCCCGCGCGACGCCCGTGCCGCCGGCGGCGAGATTGCCGCGGGTTTCGCCCGGTTTGGGGATGCGCGCGAGGCAATGCGGCACGGGTTTCCCCGCGATCAACAGGATGCGCTTGTCGCCCTCGCTGATCTCCGGGATATAGCGCTGCGCCATCACCGACTTTTCGCCGTCCCGCGAGAGCGTCTCGACGATGACGTTGCGGTTGGGATCGCGCTCGGCGACGCGGAACACCGACTCGCCGCCCATGCCGTCCAGGGGCTTCAACACCACGTCGCGGTTCGCGTCGATGAACTGCTGGAGTTGCCCGGCCAGCCGCGTGACCAGCGTCGGCACGGTAAATTGCGGATATTTTGCGATCGCGAGCTTCTCGCTATGGTCGCGGATCGCACGCGGGTCATTGAACACCTTCGCGCCCTCGCGCTGCGCGAGCTCGAGCAGCCAAGTGCTCGCCACGTACTCGGCGTCGAACGGCGGGTCCTTGCGCATGAGCACCGCGTCGAATTCCGCGAGCGCCGTCTCTTTCGGCGGTGCAGTCCTGTACCAGGGGTCTTTTTCTCCGGTCAAGGTCAGTCGCGATACCTCCCCGACGGACCGGCCGCCCTTCCACATCAGGCCGTCCTGCAGCGTGAAATGCAGCTCGTGGCCGCGCTTGGCGGCTTCGACCATCATGGCGTAGGTCGAGTCCTTGTAAATCTTGAACGAGGACAGCGGGTCGGCGATGAAGGCGATTCGCATCTGACGAAGCTTAGCGGAAGCCGCGCCGCGCGTCAGGCGCGCCCGCCTAGCCCGGGACCTTGTACAGGGTATTGGGCAGCCAGGTCGCGATCTGGGGCACGTAGGTGACGAGCAGCAGGTACAGCACCATGATCACGATCCAGGGCGCGAACGCGACCGTGGTTTCGGTGAGCCCCATCTTGGCGATGCCGCTCGCGACGTAGAGATTGAGCCCCACCGGCGGATGGATCAGCCCGACCTCCATGTTGATGGTCATGACGATGCCGAGGTGGATGGGATCGACCCCGAGCTTCATCGCGACGGGAAAGAGGATGGGCGCGAGCAGGAGCACGATCGAGGAAGGCTCCATGAAGTTCCCGGCGATCAGGAGCAGGATGTTGACCCCGAGCAGGAACACCCAGGCGGAGAGGTGCTTGTCGATGATCCACTGCGCCATCGCCTGCGGGATGTTCTCGGAGGTGAGCAGGAAGGAAAACAGGATCGCGTTGGTGATGATGTAGAGCAGCATCGCGCTCATGTTCGCGGAATCGAGCAGCACCTTCGGCACGTCGGCGAGCTTGAGATCGCGGTAGACGAATACGGCGACTACGAAGGCGTAGACTGCGCTTACCGCCGCGGCCTCGGTCGGCGTGAACACACCACCGTAGATGCCGCCGATCACCACCACGATCAGGAGCAACCCCCAGATCGCGTCCCAGAACGACACCCAGATCTCCTTCAAGCTCGCGCGCTGCATGCGCGGGTAGTCGTGGCGCCGGGCGATGACCCAGGTTATGCCCATGAGGATCGCGGCGAGCAGGATGCCCGGCACGACGCCGGCGACGAAGAGCTTGCCGACGCTCGTGTTGGTGGACACCGAATAGATCACCATCACGATAGACGGAGGGATCAGGATGCCGAGCGCTCCCGCGGTGCCGATCGAGCCGACGCCGAATTTGCGCGGATAGCCCTGCTTTTCCATCGCTGGAATCAGGATGGTGCCGATCGCAACGACGGTCGCGGGGCTCGAGCCGGATACCGCGGCGAACAGCGCGCAGGCGAACACGCCCGCCATGGCGAGGCCGCCGTAGAAGTGACCGACCAGCGCGGTGGCGAAACGGATCATGCGCCGCGCCACCCCGCCGTGAGTGAGAAACGTTCCGGCGAGAATGAAAAACGGAATCGCCATGATGGCGAACTGGTCGAGCCCGGTAAACAAGCGCTGCGACACCAGTTCCGCCGGAAGGTCGGTCATGAAAAAGAGGAAGGTGAGCACCGTGAGTCCGAGCGCGATTGAGATCGGCATGCCGGTCAGCATGAGCAGGATCAGCAGGATGAAAATGATCCAGGCGTTCATGTCCGCGCCTCCGCGCCGAGGCCTTCGACATGTGCGTGGCTTTGCGCAGGGAGCTCGCCGGTGCGGCGGAACCGCCACGCGACCTGCAGGAAGCGATAGCACATGAGGGAAGAGCCGAGCGGCACCGCCAGATAGACGATCCACATCGGCAGCTCGAGGTCGGGCGAGACCTGCCCCGTGCCGAACATGCGAAACACGAACAAGCCCCCGAGAACGGCGATCACGCCGGTGAAAAACGCCCCGGCGAGCAGATCGAAGGTGATCCAGAAGCGGCGCTTGGGCGGTGAGAGCAGCCGCACCAGGACGTCGACGCCGACATGAATTCCGGTGCGCACGCCGTAGGCCGCGCCGAACTTCGCCATCCAGATGAAAAGATAGATGCACAGCTCCTGCGCCCAGGTCAGGTTGATGTGCCGCGTGTAGCTCCAGATCCAGGCGACGTCGGCGGTGTAGCGATACAGGACCGAAACGAAAATGACGCCCGTCGCGAGGGCCATGAAGCTCGCGACGAGCCATTCTTCGAGATGATTGAGGACGCGGTTGAACGTGCGCATGAATATGCCGCGCGGGGCGGGCGAGCCCGCGTCAGCCGCCGGCGCGGCCGGCTATTTTTTCACGGCGGATTGCGCGACCGTTTTTTCGATCGCCTGCAGCGTGTCCTTGCCGACCACGCCCTCGTACTCCCGGTAGAGCGGCAGCATCGCCTTGCGCCACGCTGCCTTTTCCGCCGGCGGCAGCACGTAGACCTCGGTGGTCTTCGCAGCCTTGATCTTCGCCAGCGCGTCCTCGTTTTCGCGCCTGGCGATGTCCCACACGTACTTCGTCGCTTCCGCCATCGCCTCGCTCAAGGCTTTGCGGATATCCGCCGGCAGGCCGTCCCAGAATTTCTTGTTGACGATCACCGCGTACATCACCACGCCGTGGTCCGACAACGTCATGTGCTTCTGCACCTCGTGCATCTTTTGCGTGTACTTGTTCGAGGGCGTGTTCGCGGTGTAGACCTCGGAGAACGCCATCACCTGCGGGATCGCGCCGAACGCCTTGATCTCGCCCTCGAGGATCTTCGAGGACTGGATGCGGATTTTCATGCCCTTGAAGTCGTCGAGCTTCCTGAGCGGCCTGTTGGCGGTGAATTCCTTGAAGCCGTTGAACCAGTAGGCGAGGCCGACGATGCCCTTGGGTTCGAGCAGCTTGAACAGCCCCGTGCCGACCGGACCCTCGACCACGTGTTCGAGCGACTTGTTGTCCGGGAACATGTAGGGCAGATCGAATACCTCGAACTTGCGCACGCCCAAGGGGCCGAACTTCGACACCGAGGGCGCGAGCATCTGCACCGCGCCCAGTTGCAGCGCCTCGAGCTCCTCGCGGTCCTTGTAGAGCTGGCTGTTGGGATAGACCTCGACCTTCACCCGGCCCTTGGTTTTCGCTTCGGCGAGCTCCTTGAAGCGGATCGCGCCCTTGCCCTTGGGCGTCTCGTCGGCGACAACATGGCTGAACTTGACGACAATGGACTGAGATGCGGGTTGCTGCGCCTGCGCGCCGGTGAAAAGCGCGGAGGCGATCACTGCTCCGGCGAATTGCACGAGCTTCATGGTCTTCCCTCCTATCGACATGCAGGCTCAAACGGCCTGCTCTGAAATTTCGACCAGGTTGCCGTCCGGATCGCGTACGTACACCGAGCGGATCGGTCCCTGTGCGCCGGTTTTCATCACGGGCCCCTCTATGATAGGCACGTTGCACGCGGCAAGGCGAGCGATCACGTCCTTGAGCGGCACCGCCGCAATGAAGCAGATGTCGAGCGTCCCCGGGGCGGCGAGCGTCGCCCTGGGCTCGAATTCTTTTCCCTTTTCGTGGAGATTGATCTTCTGGCGGCCGAACTTGAGCGCCATGCGGCCCTCGCCGAAGCGCTCGAGCTTCAATCCCAGCACCCGGGTGTAGAAATCGATGCACTGCTCGGTGCGCGCCGTGGTGAGGACGAAGTGATCGAGGTGGTCGATCATGGGGGATCCTCCGGAAACAAAAACGGGGCGGCGACTCCGCCCCGTCCGCGTCCGAGGCGGCCGCCTTATTTCACCGCGTTGACCATGTAATCGACCGCTGCCTTGACCTCCGCCTCCGACAGAGTGAGGTTGCCGCCCTTGGGTGGCATCGCGCCCGTGCCCTTGAGCGCGTTCTCGTAGAGGTGCCCGGTGCCGTGCATGAGGTGCGTCGCCCAGGCCTTTTTGTCGCCGAATTTCGGCGCGTTCGCCACCCCTGCGCCGTGGCAGGCCATGCACGTGGACTCGTAGATTTTCTTGCCGTCCGGTTTGCCTTCGGCCGCCGTTGCCGGCGCCCCCGTTGACATGTGCGCGGCGTGCTGCGCGGCCGCCGTCTTGGCAGGCGCAGGGGCCGCCGGTTCCTTGAATTTTCCGCCGGCCGCGTTGGCCATGTAGACGACCGCGCGCTCGACCTCGGTGTCGGTGAGATCAGACGCGCCGCCGCGCGGCGGCATCGGCCCTTGGCCCTTCAGCGCCACCCGCAAAAGCGCCTTCTGGCCTTCTCTCAGGCGCCGCGCCCAGTCGCGCCGGTCGCCGAATTTCGGCGCCTTGCTGATTCCGGTCGCGTGGCAGGCCACGCAGACCGACCTGTAGACCTCCTCTCCGGTCTTCAGGATCTTGCCGCCCGGTCCTGCGGCGCTCATTCCGACCTCGGCGACCGGCCTGATGCGTTTCGCGACTTCCTGCGGTGACATCGCCGGGCTGTCCTTGTCGTAGATCCTGCCGCTCGTAGCCAGGTTCGCGAGCAAGACGATCACGATGATGGGGACGATCAATGCGAGCACCAGCACGATGACGAGCTGCTTGGGAGTCTTGATCAGGGATTCGTGCGGTTTTCCGCTCATTCTGGCGCCTCGAGCGTGCGCGGAAAAGCGCGCATTATAGCGGTTGCAGATACACTGCGCCTTTCCATGATCGATCCCACCGTCGTCGAAGAGCTGATCGACCGGGCGCTCGCCGAGGACATCGGCTTTTGCGACCTGACCTCGGAGCTGGTGATCCCGGCCGATGCGCGCGCGGAGCTCGCGCTCAACGCGCGCCAGGACATCGTCGTTGCCGGGCTCGATGTGGCGGCGCAGGTGTTCCGTCGCCGCGTGCCGGAGTGTCGCGTCGAGCTGCGGGTGAAGGACGGCGAGCGCGTCAAGGCCGGCACCGCGATGGGACGGGTGGAAGGCCCGGCGCGCGGCTTGCTCGCGGTGGAGCGCACCGCCCTGAATTTTCTCCAGCACCTCTCCGGGGTCGCGACGCTCGCTGCGCAGTACGCCGAGCGCATCGCCGGCACGCGCGCGGCGCTGATCGACACGCGCAAGACGACGCCGGGCCTGCGCGCGCTGGAGAAACACGCCGCGCGCCTGGGCGGGGCGCGCAACCACCGCCTGCGGCTGGACGACGGCGTGCTCATCAAGGACAACCATATCAGCGTGTGCGGCTCGATTTCGGCCGCGGTGAAGCGCGCTCGCGCCGGCGCTCCCGTGCTCACGAAGGTCGAAGTCGAATGCGACACGCTCGAGCAAGTGAAAGAGGCGCTCGAGGCGGGGGCCGACATGATCCTGCTCGACAACATGAGCGTGGACGAGCTGCGCAAGGCGGTCGCGCTCTCGGGCGGCCGGGTTCCGCTCGAGGCGTCGGGCGGAGTGCGGCTGGAGACCATCCGCGCGATCGCCGAGACGGGCGTCGATTTCATTTCCGTCGGCCGGATCACGCAATCGGCGCCGGCCGCGGACATCGGCCTGGACGCCGTGATCGGGGGCCGATCATGACCCAGCGCTCGGTGTGCCTGTTCTGCTCGGCGGTCGAGGACCTGCCGGAGGCCGCGCGCGAGCTGGCCGCGGATTTCGGCGCCGCATGCGCGGCGCGCGGCCTGCGCCTGGTGTACGGCTGCAGCGGCCGGGGGCTGATGGGGATCGCCGCGCGCGCGGCAGCGGCCGCAGGCGGCGATGTGCTCGGCATCATGCCGCGCCATCTCATCCGGCCCGAGCGCGCCGCGGACAACCTCGGCACGCTTGTGATCGTCGACTCCCTCGCCGAGCGCAAGCAGCGCATGACCGAGGCCGCCGATCTCTTCGTCGCGCTCCCCGGGGGGATAGGCACGCTCAACGAGCTGATCGAAATGCTCACGCTCAACGATCTGCGCCTGCAGGACAAACCGGTGATCCTGTGCGCGAGCGACGGCTTCTGGCAGCCGTTCGTCGCTTTGGTCGACCGCTTCCGCGCCTACGGCGTGCTGCGGCCGAGCGTCGAGCGCACGCTGCGCGTGGCCGCGTCGGTCGATGAGGCCATGCGCTTCATCGAAGACCATCTGTCGTCCGCGTCTTACGGGACGCAGGCTGCTCGATCGCGCAGTGTATAATTTCCTCCCCCGCGCCCGTAGCTCAGGGGATAGAGTGATGGCCTCCGAAGCCATAGGTCGCGCGTTCGATTCGCGCCGGGCGCGCCAGATTCCACCGGCAGCTATTCTCAGGCGGAGATTCCGATGCGACGCTGCGCATTCTTAGCGGTTCCGCTGCTCCTCGTCGCCTCCGGAGCGCTCGCCGGCGGCTCGAACTATGGCGTCGCGCCGGGGACGAAGCAGCTCTCCGGAAAAATCACCGAGTGGCCGGTGCCCACGCCGAAATTCGCGCGCGATCCCGCGCCCGGCCCCGACGGCAACATCTACATCACGGTGATGCAAGGCGATCGCATTGGGCGCTTCGACACCAAGACGCAGAAGTTCAACGAATGGAACCTTCCCGCGGGTGCGCATCCCCACGGTCTCCTTGTCGACAAGGAAGGCCGCGTCTGGTACACCGGCAACGGCAACGGCACGATCGGAGAGCTGGATCCTTCGACCGGCAAGGTGACCGAGCACCGTACGCCTTCCGGCGGCAGCCCGCATACGCTGGTGATCGACGATACCGGCGCGATCTGGTTCACGAATCAGTCCGGCTCCGTCGGCCGGCTCGATCGCAAAACCGGCGAGATCAAGGAGTATCGGATGTCGGGCGGCCCCTACGGCCTTGCGCTCGACCGGCAGGGCAACGTCTGGGTGTGCCGCATGAGCGCGGACAAAATGGGGATCATCGACCCGAGGACGGGGAAAATCTCGGAGCTTTACATGGGACCGGGCTCCCGGCCGCGCCGTGTGGCCGCCGCCCCGGACGGCACGCTGTGGGTCACGCTTTACGGCAACGGGAAACTCGCGCACGTCGATCCGGCGGTGGTCAAGATCATCAGGGAATACGAGATGCCGGCCGGCGCGAACGGCGGGCCCTACGCCGTGACCGTCGACGGCGCGGGACGCGTCTTCGCCAACGAGATCGAGACCGACACGGTGGCGATGCTCGATCCGAAGACCGGTCAATTCCAGGTGTTCAAGCTGCCCTCGAAGAACGTCGGCATCCGAAAGGCGATCGTCGACGCGCAGGGGCGCTTCTGGTACATGGGCTCGCACAACGGGCGGCTCGGGGTCATCGAATAGGTACCGACAAAAGGAGCAAATGGAAATGAAACGACTGCAGAACCTGCTGGCCTTGGCGGCGCTCGCGGCAGCGACGAGTGCACCGGCGCAGAATTATCCGACACGGCCGGTCGTCATGCTGGTTCCCTACGCTGCGGGCGGACCGACCGACACCGTCGCGCGCGTGGTGGCGCAGGCGATGGGAAAGCCCCTGGGCCAGACGATCCTCGTCGAGAACCGCCCGAGCGCGGGCGGAATTCTGGCGCCCGAGCAGGTGAAGAACGCGAAACCGGACGGCTACACGATCCTGATCCACCATGTCGGCATGGCGACGACGCCGGCGCTGTACCGCAACCTGCGCTTCAATCCGCTCGAGGATTTCGAGTACATCGGCCTCATCAACGACGTGCCGATGACGATCATCGCCCGGCAGAGCTTCCCGGCGAAGGACTTCGAAGAGTTCCTCGGCTACATCAAGGCGAACAAGGACAAGGTCACCTTGGCGAACGCCGGGATCGGAGCGGCCTCCCATCTGTGCGGGCTGCTGTTCATGACCGCCATCCAGACCGACTTCCTGACCGTTCCCTACAAGGGCACCGCGCCGGCGATGAACGACCTGCTGGGCGGCCAGGTGGATTTCATGTGCGACCAGACCACCAATACCACCTCCCAGATCAAGAGCGGCAAGGTGAAGGCGTATGCGGTGACTTCGAAGCAGCGCGTGCCGTCGCTTCCGGACATTCCGACGCTCGACGAGCTGGGGCTGAAGGGCTTCGAGGTCGGCATCTGGCACGGGCTGTACGCGCCCAAAGGCACGCCCAAGCCCGCGATCGACAGGCTGGTCGCCGCTCTGCAGGAAGCGTTGAAGGACGCGACGGTGAAGCAGCGCTTCGCCGACCTCGGCGCCGAAGCCTACCCGCTTGACCGCGCCACCCCGGAAGCGCTGCAGAAGTTCCTCAAGTCTGAAATCGACAAGTGGGGCCCGATAATCAAGAAGGCAGGGCAGTACGCGGACTAAACTCCGCGCACTGAGTGCGCACAGGTTACGGACAGAGGGAGGGGAAGAGTCCCTCCCTCTGTTACCTCCCAGCCCTCGACCGCTGGCCTAGCAAAAGTCTCAGTAGCCGCCCTTTTCCGTGCGCATGGCCATCAATCGCGGCCGCGATGGCCGTCGCCATGGCCCGAAGGTCACGGAGTGCACGTTGGCGTAGGTCGCGCCTGCGCGGATCGCCCGAACGAGCTCATCGAACTCCCCAGGAGCGATCCCCTGCCCCACCACCTCGATCACTTGGGCGGGGGTGATCGTCCCGGTAACGGTATTTGCCCGGGGACCGCCGCACAGCGGCGTGAGACCGGCGACCGCTGCAGGGGCCGGGGTGCCTGCAGTCTGGCAGAGCCAGACCACGATGCCGCCGACCGTGTGCCGCTGGCCGAAGTGGATATGCGACTGGGTGACGTCGGCCTCCAGGCCCTCGAAGCTCAGCTCGTAATCGATCCGCTGCGCTCTGTCATCGATCACGGCCCGGAAATTCCCGCGGGCCCTGGTCGAGACGGCGCCGCGGAGCGCGGGCACCGTGGCGATGAAGTGAACCTCGTTGTAACCGGAGAGCCGTGCAGCGAACGTG
>VBDM01000408.1 GCA_005881355.1 Betaproteobacteria bacterium | reverse complement strand
TTGCTTGCCGCCGTCGCAGTCCTCGCGGGAAGCATCCCGGCCGCGTCGGGGCAGAACTTTCCGTCGCGTCCCGTCACGCTGGTCGTGCCCTTCGCCGCGGGCGGGCCGGTGGACACGATCGCCCGGATCCTGAGCGTGCCGATGGCGAAGACGCTCGGGCAGCCGGTGCTCGTCGAAAGCGTTACCGGGGCGGCGGGGACCCTCGGAGTCGGCCGCGTGGCCCGCGCAGCGCCCGACGGCTACACGCTCAGCATCGGCCACTGGAGCACGCACGTCATCAGCGGCGCGGTGTATCCGATCCAGTACGATCTGCTGAAGGACCTCGAGCCGCTCGCGATGATCGCCGCGAATCCGATGCTGATCGTGGCGAGCGCATCAGGTCCAACCCCGGCAAGGCCTCCGCGGGAACCGCGGGCGCGGGGTCGGCGTCGCACGTCGGCGGCGTTTACTTCCGGGACGCCTCGGGCGCGAAGTTCGAGTTCATACCCTACCGCGGCACCGCGCCGGCGATGCAGGATCTGGTCGCAGGCAGGATCGACCTGATGGTCGACCAGGCGTCGAACTCCATCCCGCAGGTGCGCGGCGGCAGGATCAAGGCCTACGCGGTCACCGCGAAGACGCGCCTTGCCGTCGCGCCCGACATCCCGACGGTGGACGAAGCGGGCCTTCCGGGCCTCTACGTTTCGGTCTGGTACGGGATCTGGGCGCCGGGGAAAACGCCGCGCGACATCGTCGCCAGGCTCAACTCGGCCATCGTTGCGGCGCTCGCCGATTCCACGGTGCGCCGGCGCCTCGCCGAGCTCGGACAGGAGATTCCGCCGCGCGAGCAGCAGACGCCCGAGTATCTGGCGGCCTATCACAAAGCCGAGATCGAAAAGTGGTGGCCGCTCGTCAAGGCTGCCGGGATCAGGGGAGAGTAGCGGTTCGGGCAGACCCGATGGACAAGACGCAAGGCACAAGTCCGGCCGATTTCGGAGCAGATCCGCTCGCCGCTTACCGCGAGCGGATCATGTATTCCCTCGCGGTCGCCGCGGTGGTTTTTCTCCTGCCGTTCTCGATCAACTCCTACGTGCAGGGACGCCCGGCGGTGGCGACGGGCGTTCTCATCGGCGTCCTGATTCTGGCCGTCGACGCTCTCGCCATCTACCTGAAGAAATCCCCGCCGATTCCGCTGATATGGCTCCTCGTCCCGACCGCCGCGTCCATGGCCGGCGCTCTCGAGGCGCAGCGCTTTTTCGGCGTGCTGTGGTGCTATCCCGAGGTGCTTCTGTTCACCTTCGCTCTCTCGCGGCGCATGGCCTACTGGTGCACGATCCTGCTGCTCCTGATCATCAGCGCGCTCGTGTACTACTACATCGGCGAGGAGACCGTCATTCGATTCTCCGTCACGCTGGCGCTCACCATCGTCCTGGCCAATATGATCCGGAGCATCCTCGAGGACCTGCATCGCAGGCTCATCGACCAGGCGATCGTGGACCCGCTGACCGGCGTCTTCAATCGGCGCCATATGGAGCGCTGCCTCGGCGACGCCATCGAGCGGCAGCGGCGCAGCTCGGCCCCGGCGTCGCTGCTCCTGATCGACGTCGATCACTTCAAGCGCATCAATGATCAGTTCGGCCACGCGAGCGGCGACAGCGTGCTGAAGGGGATCGTTGCGCTGGTCGGGAAGCGCTCGCGCAAGCTCGATCTGCTGTTCCGCATCGGCGGCGAGGAATTCATGTTGCTGCTGCCCGACACGCGCGAGGCCGCGGCCGCGGTCGTCGCGGAGCAGCTTCGCGCTTCGGTCGAGGAATCACCTCTGCTCGACGGCCTGCGGTTGACGGTGAGCTTGGGGGTCAGCGAGCTTCGACCCGGCGACTCGCTGGACTCCTGGATGAAGCATGCCGATGACGCCCTGTATGCGGCCAAAAAGGCGGGCCGCAACCGAGTGGTTCGCGGGGCAGACGTGCCGGCCGAAGGAGCAGCGGACACTCCGTAACGTGGAACCGGAGATGTGCCCGGCGCTCAGCTGCTTCGGGATGTTCGCCTGCCGGCAGGCGTAAAGTCGCGCTCGATCCTTCCCCGCACCGAGCGCGCGGGGCTTCGGGGAACTGGCCGAGCACCGCCTGGCTGCCGATCACCACGATCTCGCGCGCCGGCGATGCGCCCGGCCGCGCGGATCAAGTGCTCAAGCTCGGAACGCTTCATACACGCGCCGCCGCTCGGTGGGCGTGAGCACGCCCGCAAAAGGGGTGAAC
>VBDM01000409.1 GCA_005881355.1 Betaproteobacteria bacterium | reverse complement strand
AACTGGCATTCGACCCATTCGAAAGAAAATACCGAGCTCTCGCAGGACATCTACCGCAAGCTCGATAAGGCGGGACTCGTCTACAAGGAACCGATAGCGCAGTTCTTCGATCCCGTGAAAGGCATGTTCCTCGCCGACCGCTACATCAAGGGCGAGTGCCCGAACTGCGGCGCGAAGGACCAGTACGGCGACGCCTGCGAAAATTGCGGCACCGTCTATTCGCCGACGAAGCTGAAGAATCCGTATTCGACGCTCTCCGGAGCGAAGCCGGTGCTGAAGTCCTCGGAGCACCACTTCTTCAGGCTCTCCGATCCGAAGTGCAAGGAGTTCCTGAGCGAGTGGATCAACAAGTCCGGCCGGCTTCAGTCACAGGTGGCAAACAAAGCGAAAGAGTGGCTCGAGGGCAAAGGCGAAAAAACGCTCGCCGACTGGGACATCTCGCGCGACCCGCCCTATTTCGGAATCCGGATTCCCGACATCAAGGAAGAGAAATACCTCTACGTCTGGCTGGACGCTCCGATCGGCTACTTCGCGAGCCTGAAGAATTATTGCCACCGCAAAGGCGCTGACTTCGGTACGTTCGTGAAGCCGGACAGCGGCACCGAGATGATCCACTTCATCGGCAAGGACATCATCTACTTCCACACCCTGTTCTGGCCCGCGATGCTCAAGTACTCCGGCTACAAGACGCCGGACAACGTGTACGTGCACGGCTTTATCACCGTCTCAGGCGACAAGATGTCGAAATCGCGCGGCACGGGTATCGATCCGCTACGCTACCTGAATCTCGGAATGAATCCGGAGTGGCTGCGCTATTACATCGCCGCCAAGCTTAACGGCAACGTCGAGGATATCGATTTCAATCCCGACGACTTTCTGGCACGAGTCAACAGCGATCTCGTTGGAAAGTACGTCAATATCGCGAGTCGCGCGGCAAGTTTTCTTTCCCGATATTTTGACGGTCGCGTCGCGGACACTTCGTCCGACGATATCTGGAACGCGTTCGGGTATCCCCAGATGGTGTCCGAGATCGTCGATGGATACGAGTCACGCGAATTTGGCAAAGTGATAAGAGCCGCGATGGCGTTCGCGGACATGATTAACGGTTATTTTGATGGAGAGAGGCCCTGGGAACTCGCCAAAGACAAAGATAACGCGCAACATGATCGGCTTCATCAAGTCTGCTCAGTCTGCATTCGTGGATTTCAATACCTGACGACGTGGCTAAAACCGGTTCTTCCGGCACTTGCCGCAAGAGCCGAGGTGTTTCTTAATTGCGAACCCCTACAGTTGAATCGGGTACCAGCGCCTCTGGCAAAAGTTAAGCAATACTCACACCTGATCACGCGCGTCGAGGAAAAACAGCTCGACGCCCTCTTTGAAGTCGGCAAGGAAGCAGCCATGGCCACCCCCTCACCCCAACCCTCTCCCGCCGGTGCGGGAGAGGGAGTCATTTCGATAGACGATTTCGCGAAGGTCGATCTGCGCATCGCGAAAATCGTCAAAGCCGAGCACGTCGACGGCGCGGACAAGCTCCTGAAGCTCACGCTCGATACCGGCAACGGAACGCGCACGGTATTCGCCGGCATCAAGTCGGCCTACGATCCGGCAAAGCTCGAGGGCCGGCTCACGGTGATGGTGGCGAATATCGCGCCGCGCAAAATGAAATTCGGCGTGTCCGAGGGCATGGTCCTCGCAGCTTCGGGCGAGGGGCCAGGCCTTTTCCTGCTCTCGCCCGACAGCGGTGCGCAGCCGGGGATGAAGGTCAAGTAGAAACGGGCATGGCTTCCTCGCCTCTCGGAGGCTCGCTCCTCGTCGCCGTCCTCTGGCTGGTGATCGCAGGGCTGGGGCTTGTCCCCGCGCGCAACGCGGCGTTCGCCAGGCGGTTTGCCTTTCCGCTGGGCGCGCTCGCC
>VBDM01000009.1 GCA_005881355.1 Betaproteobacteria bacterium | reverse complement strand
GGCAGGTTGAACATCACATCGAGCACCGCGGGACCCAGGTTTTGCACGAGTCCGCCGTAGCCTGTCGCGGCGCCCACGAGGTTGATGAGCAGGCCTTGGGCCGCCCGATGCGAAGCCTGCTCGCGGCTGTGCTCGCGCAGCGCGTGAGAAATCTCGTGCCCCATGACGGCGGCGAGCTCGTCATCGGTCGGATCGAGCTTGGCAAGGAGCCCGGTGTAGACGGCGATTTTGCCCCCCGGCATGCACCAGGCGTTGACTTCGTCGGAGCTGATCACGTTGACCTCCCAGGCCCAGCCCGGTGCGTCCGCGCGGAACGCACTGGTGTTCGGAATCAAGCGGTTGGCGATGCGGCGCACTCGCTCGACTTGCGCGGAGTCCCGGTTGAGCTGCCCCTTCTTGTTCTTCTCCTGCAGCACCTTCTGATATTCGGTGGCGGCGGCACTGTTGAAGGCTTCTGCGGGAACGAGCGGCGACATCGTCTGCTTCCGGTCGATCCCGACCAAGCCGCTTTCGGTCGTTCTCACCGTTTGACATCCGGCAAGGCTCGCCAGCGCGAGAGCAGCGATCCAAACCACGTATCTCATGAAGGTCTCCAACAAATCACGGCAGGTGCGGCCGCAGCCGCCTTCGGGTTCGACATTTTTCCCCACCACGCTCGCGCATTCAAGCCTGGAGCGTGTGCCGCGCCCGTATAATGCCGGCTTTCCTGCCGGCCGAAACGCTGCCGAATATCACGTGAATCGGGTCCCTCGCGGCGTTTTCTTCCTTCTCTTCACGGTTTCCGGATTTGCGGGGCTCATCTACGAGTCCATCTGGACTCACTATCTGAAGCTCTTTCTGGGCCACGCCGCGTATGCGCAGACGCTGGTGCTCGCGCTTTTCATGGGCGGTATGGCGATCGGCTCTTGGCTGTGCAGCCGCCGGTCCTCCCGTTGGAAGAATCTTCTGCGCGGCTACGCGATCACCGAGGGTTTGACCGGCCTCGCTGCGCTCGCGTTCCACCCGGTTTTCGTGGCAGCGACCGAAGCGTCCTATGCGAGCATTCTCCCATCACTCGGCGGCGACATCTCGGCGATGCTGTTCAAATGGACGCTCGCCGGGCTGATGATCCTGCCGCAGTCGGTGCTGCTTGGAATGACCTTCCCCCTCATGAGCGCGGCGCTGAGCTCTATTTCACCACCAGCCTCGGTGCCGCGGTCGGCGTGCTCGCGAGCGGCTTTTTCATGATCGAAGCGCTGGAGCTGCCCGGCACCGTGCAGGCCGCAGGCATCCTGAATCTTGGCCTCGCTGCCCTCGTGTGGCTGCTCGCCCGCGGCGACGAGCCTCGAGTCGCGGGACCAAGCGAAGCCGGCGCCGCCTCGCCTGCTCCTTACGGGCTCTTCCTCGTGGTGGCCCTGCTCACCGGCGCAGCCTCGTTCATCTACGAGATCGGCTGGATCAGGATGCTCTCGCTCGTGCTCGGGAGCTCGACGCATTCGTTCGAGCTGATGCTCTCGGCTTTCATTCTCGGGCTCGCCTGCGGAGGCTACTGGGTGCGCCGCCGCATCGATTCGATCACCGACCCGACGCGTTTCCTCGGGATCGTTCAAGTAGCGATGGGCTTGCTCGCACTTGCGACGCTGCCGCTCTATGGTCAGATGTTCGAGCTGATGCGCGCTGTGATGAACGGCCTCGCCAAGACCGATACGGGTTATACGCTGTTTCTACTCTCCAGCCACGGCATCGCGCTCGCCATCATGTTCCCGGCGACATTTTGCGCCGGCATGACATTGCCTCTCATCACTTTTGCGCTTCTCGGCCACGGCGAAAAGGCGATCGGCGCAGTCTACTCGGCGAACACGCTCGGTTCGATCCTGGGGGTGCTCGCGGCCGCGCACATCGGCATGCCGCTCCTCGGGCTGAAAGGCCTGATTTCGGCGGGCGCCGCCCTCGACGTCGCGCTCGGGCTCGTTCTCCTGTGGCGCCTTGCGCACGCGCCGCGGCTGAGGACGAGCGCCGCTGCGCTTGCGCTCGCCTGTTTTGGCGCCGTACTCACCGGCGTGCATCTTGACAGCTACAAGATGGCCTCCGGGGTATTTCGGCGCGGCGATCTGTACTCGGAGCGTGACGCGACGATGCTCTTCCATCGCGACGGCAAGACCGCCACCGTCAGCCTCATGGATTTCGGCACCGACCGGAGCCTGCGCACCAACGGCAAGTCCGACGGCGCGATCAACATGGACCCGGACGGCGCGCGCATCGCCGACGAAATCACGATGACGCTCACCGCGGCGATTCCGCTCGCCTACCGGCCCGGCGCGAAGAGCGCAGCGGTCATCGGCATCGGCACCGGGCTCACGACTCACACGCTCCTCGGCTCAGGCCTGATCGGCTCGGTCGACACCATCGAGATCGAGCCGGTGATGGCCGAGGCGTCGCTGCGCTTTGCTCCGCGCAACTCCAGCGCCTTCGCCGATCCGCGCAGCCGCATCGTCTTCGACGACGCGAAGACCTTTTTTTCCACTTACGACCGCAAGTACGACATCATCATTTCGGAGCCGTCCAATCCCTGGGTGAGCGGCGTCTCGAGCCTGTTCACCGGCGAGTTCTATCGGCTCGCGCGCCGCTACCTCAATCCGGGCGGAGTGCTCGTGCAATGGTTTCAGTTGTACGAGATCGACGCGAGCCTCGTCGCCTCGGTGCTGCGCGCGCTCGGCGAGAGCTTTCCCGACTACGCCATCTACGCCGCCACCAACAACGACCTGCTGATCGTGGCCGGCGACGCGCAGACGCTCGGGCGCCCGCTCGCCGATATCAACGCGATGCCCGGCGTTGCCCGTGAGCTGCGCCGCGTGCACCTGAATTCAATCTCGGAAATCGAGATCCGACGGCTGGGGGGAAAACAATCGCTTGCCCCGATGTTCCTGAGCTACGGGGTTCCGGCAAATTCCGACTTCCATCCCTACCTCGACCTGCACGCGGCTAAACACCGCTTTCTGAGCACGTCGGCGCAGGAGCTGACCGGTCTGCTCGGCTACAGCGTTCCGATCGTTGCTCTCCTCGAAGGGCGCGTCAAAAACCCGCCGGTCGAATCAAAGGCGGACGGCGACGAATACCTCGAGGCCCTCGAGCTCACGCGCCGCGCGCACTATGCAAAGGACTTTCTCCTGCTCCAGACGCCACCCCAGCCCGTGGCCATCCCGCGCCAGTTCCAGAAGGACCTCGAGCTGACGCGCGCGAGGTTGATCGAGTGCCGCGATCCGGGACGCTCCGACATCTGGTTCCATTCGCTCTACCAGCTGGCGCGCACGCTGAACCCGATGCTTTCCGCCCAGGAGGCAGGAGCGGTCTGGGACCGGATCGAGCACGGCGCCTGCAGTTCGCTCGTGGCGCCGGACGAGCAGCAGTGGATCGACCTGATGAAGGCGGTGGGAAACCGGGCGGCGCCGGAAATGGCGCGGCTCGCCGAGGCGCTGCTCGCAAGACCGAGCGACCTTCCGACCGGCCACCGCAAGTACCTGATGGCAGCCGGCATGGCCGGCTATCTCGCGCAGGGCATGCGCGCCGAGGCGAGCGCGCTGTGGAACCGCTACCCGAAGGACGCCGACGGCACCGACGACATCGGCTTGCGGCTGCTCCACGCGCACGCTTTCCCGCCGCAGTAGAGGCGGGACTGCTACCTGGCTCTGCCGGGGATCGGCCTGATCGGAGGCTCGACGTCGCCGCATTGCGCGCGGTGGCGCAGCGCGTGGTCCATCAGCACGCAGGCGAGCATCGCCTCGGCGATCGGCGTAGCGCGGATGCCCACGCAGGGGTCGTGGCGTCCGGTGGTCTGCACCGTCGTCGGCTCGCCTTTGCGGTTGATCGAGCGGCGCGGGACACGGATGCTGGAAGTGGGCTTGAGCGCGATGCTCACCAGGATGTCCTGCCCGGTCGAAATTCCGCCGAGCACGCCGCCCGCGTTGTTCGAGAGGAAGCCCTGCGGCGTCAGCTCATCGCCGTGCTCCGAGCCCTTCTGGTCCACGGCGGCGAAGCCCGCGCCGATTTCCACGCCTTTCACCGCGTTGATGCCCATCATCGCGGCGGCGATGTCCGAGTCGAGCCTGCCGTAGACCGGCTCGCCCCAGCCGACCGGTACTGCGCTTGCCACCACGTTCACGCGCGCACCGCAGGAATCGCCCGACGCACGCAGCTCGTCCATGAACGTTTCCAGCTTCGGGACCACCGCCGGATCCGGCGAGAAAAAGGGGTTCTCGTCCACGCTCTCCCAGGACTTGAACGCAATCTTGAGCGGCCCGACCTGGGCGAGGCAGCCGCGCACTTCGACGCCGTAGCGCTCGCGCAGCCATTTCTTGGCGATCGCCCCGGCGGCGACGCGGATCGTGGTTTCACGCGCCGAAGCCCGGCCCCCGCCGCGGTAATCGCGCAGGCCGTATTTCTGCCAATATGTGTAGTCGGCGTGGCCGGGCCGGAAGGTGTCGGCGAGCGCGCTGTAATCCTTGCTGCGCTGGTCTTCGTTCCTGATCAGAAACCCGATCGCGGTGCCGGTCGTTCTGCCCTCGAAAACGCCGGAAAGAATTTCGATGCGATCGGACTCCTGGCGCTGCGTCACGTGGCGCGAGCTGCCCGGCTTCCTCCGGTCGAGCTCCTTCTGGATGTGGCTTTCCGCGAGCTCGAGGCCCGGCGGGCAGCCGTCCACGACGCCCCCGTATGCGGGGCCATGGCTCTCGCCGAAAGAGGTCACGCAATAGAGCAGACCGAAGCTGTTGCCGGACATCGAAAATTCTCGCAATGAATGCGAGTGGAGTTTAGCATAGGCGACATCGCGAACCCTTTGATCGACATGGCTGAAAACGATCCCGACAAGCTGAAAGGTCCCGGCGGATCGACGCTCAGGCAGATCCACGAGCAGGTGCAGAAATCGGTTACGCGCGACCGCGAAGCGCAGAAAATGAAAAACCAGCTCGCGCAGAAGCCGAGCCGCTGGCAGCGTTTCGTGCGCTACGTGTGGGACAAAAAACGCGGCTAGCCGGACGGCGTCATCGCGAGCTCGCGCGTCACGGCCTCGAGCCCCTTCACCACGCGCGCCAGCCTTTCGTAGTCGAGCTTGTCGGGAGTGTCGTGCAGCGTGTGATAGTGCGGATAGCGGTAGGGCGCGGTGTCGGTCACCATCACCGCGGGCCAACCGAATTTCCAGTAGGCCCATTGGTCGGACCAGCTCACTCCCGCGATCGATTCCGGTCCGACGGCGCCCTCCGACGGAAACGCCGCGTAACGCCGGAACGAGCCGACGACCTGGCGTACGAGATTCCGCGAGCGCGGGTTGGCGACGAAGCCGATGAAGTCGCCCGTCGACGGGTAGAGCAGGTTGAAGGGGAACGGATAGCGCTGGCTGCCGGCCGAGTCGCTGTACCAGCCGATCGTCTCGAGGGAGAGCATTGCGACAACTTCCCTGCCTTCGCGATGCAGCCTGCTTGCGTGTACTAAGCTGCCCATCTGCTCCGTGCCGAACCAGGGCAGTTCCTCGTTGACGTAGAAGACAAGCCGGAGCTCGAGTCCTTCGCCCGGCCGCACCGATTTGAAGGCGCGCGCCAGCTCGATCAGCGCCGCTACGCCCGAGCCGTTGTCATTCGCGCCAACCGCCCCCTGCGCCGAATCGTAATGCGCCCCGATGACGATGAGGCGCGGCCTGCCGGTACCCGGACCGGGGCGCGACACCTCGAGATTGCGAACTCTCACGCCGTCCGCTTCGAACTCCTGGCGCGCGACCGCGTAGCCGAACCCGGCGAGCGTCCCTTCGATATAACGCGCGGACCGCTCGAGCGCTTCGGGACGCCTGACGTTGTGCTCCTCGCTCGCAACGGCGACGACGTGCGATTTCAGGTTCGCGGGGAGCGACTGATCCCCGGTACCGAGCGGCTGGAGCGGGCCGCGATGGCGCTCACCGGGCATCGCGGTCATGTACCAGACGGCGAACGCGACCAGGACAACGAGGATTGCGACTGCGGTAAGCACGATCCGCGCGATGGAACGACCGATAGTTCCCGACGAACTCACGGGCCGGAAGACGAGAGCTTATCGAAGCCCTACTCGGGCCAGTTCTTGATGTAGCCCTTCAGCATGCGGTTCTCGAAGTCCTGCTCCTCGAGCACCGCCTTGGCGACGTCGCGGAAGGAAACCACGCCGATCAGCTTGTCGCGGTCCATCACCGGAAGATAGCGGGCCCCGGAGTCGATCATAGTACGCCGCAGGTCGCTGACTTCCATGGCGGGGCTCGCGGTCACCGGATCGCGCTCCATGATGTCGCCGACTTTCGCGTCGCCGAGCGCGCCGCGTCCCTTGTCGACCGCCTGCAGGATTTCCTTGAAGGTGAGCATCCCGATCATGCGGCCTTTGTCGATCACCACGAGCGAGCCCATGTTGTGCTGGGCCATGACCGAGACCGCCTCGGCCAGCTTGCCCTCGGGCGCGACCGTGAAAAGCGCGTTGCCTTTGACCTTGAGGATTTCGCTCACCTGCATGGGCTTCCTCCTGTGGCGAACCTTTTGCCGTGGATAATACTCCCGCGCCCGACGCGATGCCAGGCGAAACCTTCAGCCGATGCCAACGGCCGTGCGCTTCCGAGGGCGTTGGCGCCGAGGGGGCCGGGCGCGCCATCTGGTAAGCTTGTACGTACGAATAGGGACGCATTGAAGATGGCAGACACTACCGAGTCCTGGCTTCAGCGATCTTCAGCCGGCTAAAAGGGGAGCCATGAGTAAACGAACCCGAAGAAAAGCCCGCGGGCCGGCGCGGCCGGTAAAAACGAAGCGCGACTACGAACGGGCGGCAGCCGTCGTCAAGCGACTATCCGGTCAAACCGACCGGGATTCCGCCGCAGAACTGCGTCTGCAATCGCTGCTCCGGGAATTGGAAAAGTTCGACGTTCAGGAAGACGACGCCGGCGCGGACTTGCCGGAGGACTACGACTATTCGGGACCGCGCCGGCGGTGGTCGGACGACACCTCCGGCACCGAATGACGGCCAATCGGGGAGGCCCCGGCAGCTCAGGGAAGTATCACGAAAAGCCAGCCCCGTCATTTCATGGCCTTCTTTCGCGCCGATGCAGATACGACCCGGTTGCGGCCCCTATGTTTGGCGTCGTACAGCACCTGATCCGCGGCGCGGATGAGCGCGTCCGCCGTCGCGCCGTGGTCCGGAAAAGTCGCCACCCCCAGCGAAACCGTGACGGTGCCGAGGTCCTTCTCCTCGTGCTTGAGCGTCAATTCGTTGACCGCCTTGCGGATGTCTTCCGCGCGCTGCGTTGCGATCTGAAGAGGTCCCTCTGGAAGAAGCACCGAGAATTCCTCTCCGCCGACGCGACACGCGATATCGCTCTCACGAACATAGGCTTGCAATACGAGGCCGAGGCGCCGCAGCACCATGTCGCCCGCGCCGTGGCCGAACGTGTCGTTGACGCGCTTGAAGTGATCGATGTCCAGCAAGATTATCGAGAGCGGCTGGGTCTTGCGTTTTGCGCGCGCCAGCTCGCGGATAAGGGAATCCTCTAGGAAACGCCGGTTGTGCAGCCCGGTGAGCGGGTCACGGATCGATTGTTCCTGCAAGGTCTCGCGCAGATTGAGATTGGCAAGCGCAAGAGCGACCTCTTCGGCCACGGTTGAGGCGAGATCCAAGCCGGATTCCATTGAATCGGGGTTTTCCGAAGACCTGAATTCTATCTTCAGTTGTTGAACGTGCAGCAATCCGAGCATTTTGCCTTGCGCGATGAGAGGGACACATAGGTAAGGCAGCACCGACTTCGAGACCGGCATAACGTGTCCACAAAGCGGCTCGGCGTGCATGTCCTGAACCCAGTGCGGTTGCGCGCGGCGCAACGCCCAGCAATCCCGAAACGGGAATGTCCCCTCGTTCGGGGACGCTTCACCCCAGGTCACGACGTGCTCCAAATAATCCCCAGGAGGATGAATCAGATACAGCTTGCCGGTCGTGCCCCGGAACAATTGCGGCCCGAAACACTCCACGGCCGCATAAGCTTCGGCGGGCGTCAAGCTCGCCTTGAGATAGCTGCTGAGTTTGCGAAGATTAACGTGTTGACGGAGAATTCGCTCTAATTCGCGGATTCGATGCGGCAATCGATTACCGCGCTGCGCCGGGGCCGCTTTCGCGCGTTCGCGCTTCTTGGCGCGCTTGGCGTTGGGTTTTGCGATTTCCGACATCTTCTTCGTCTGCGAGAGAGTCGAAGTCTAATGGGTGCGCCTGTCGGTCGTTTCCATGAGGGATTTTTGTTGTAGCAGCTCTTCGAATTCGCGAGAGTGAAGCGGCTTGCTGAAGTAGAAACCCTGGGCCTGGTCGCAGCGGCGGCCCTGAAGGAAATCGATGTGCTCCTTGGTCTCCACCCCTTCCGCGGTCACTCTCAGGTTGAGTCCGTGCGCCAGCGCGATGATCGCTTTGGCGATGATGGCGTCATCGGGATCGGTCATGACGTCGCGCACGAAGGACTGATCGATCTTGAGCTCGTCGATGGGGAAACGCCTCAGGTAGCTCAGGCTCGAGTACCCCGTCCCGAAATCGTCGATCGAAAGCTTCACGCCCATCTGCTTCAGGTTGCCGAGCATCAAGGCGCCGGCCGCGGCGTTGTGCATGACGAGGCTTTCGGTCAATTCCAGCCCGAGGCATTCGGCCTTGAGGCCGGTCTCCCGCAGCGCGCGCGCGATCGTCTCGGCCAATCCCTTATGGCGGAATTGACGGGCCGACAGGTTTATCGAGACCGTTATCGCCGGCAGGCGGGCGTCCTGCCACGCCTTGTTCTGTGCGCATGCCGTTCGCAAGACCCATTCGCCGATCGGCTCGATCAGGCCCGTTTCCTCCGCCAGAGGGATGAACTTGTCGGGCGACACCATCCCCAGCTCGGGGTGTTGCCAGCGTATCAGCGCTTCGGCACCGGTGATTTTCCCTCGATTGAGGTGAATCTGCGGCTGATATTGAAGAAGAAATTCCTCCCGCTCGACCGCGCGACGCAGGCTGTTTTCCAGCATCAGCCGCTCGTTGATCTTCGCGTCGATCTCCTTCGCATAAAACTGAAAGGTATTTCTTCCGAGCTCCTTGGCGCCGTACATGGCGGCGTCCGCGTTCTTCAGTATCGTTTCCCCGTCGGAACCGTCCTGCGGGTAAAAGCTCGCGCCGATGCTGCAGGTGATGTTGAACTCGCGCTCCCCGATCGAGATCGGTTGGGCGATGGCCGCGAGGATCCGTTTGATGACCTGAGAGGCGTGTTCGTCGCTGACTTGGTCGGGCAGCACGATGACGAACTCATCGCCGCCCTGCCGGGCGATCGTGTCGCCGTCACGCACGCAGGACCCGAGGCGCTCGGTGACCGATTTCAGCAGCTGGTCGCCGGCCTTATGCCCCAGACTGTTGTTGATGTACTTGAAGTTGTCGATGTCGACCGATATCACCGCGACCTGCCGCCCGTGGCGGCCGGCGTTGGCGATCGCGAGAGTCAGGCGGTCCCGCAGCAAACTGCGGTTCGCGCTTTTTGTCAGGACATCGTAGTAGGCAAGGTGATTTAGCTTTTCTTCCTTTTCGAAACACTTGAGGGCAAGGGATATGTGACCCGCCAGATGTTTTAGCAGCGCCAGTTCGTCGCCGTCGAAAAACCCGGTCTGCGCCGAGTAAAGTACGAATAGCGCGGCGACTCGTCCGTCCACCAGGACCGGCAGCGACGCCATCGAGCGGTAACCGCGCGCAAGCGCCGCTTTCTTGCACGCGACATTCGGGTCCGCCTTGAGGTCGTTCACCACCACGGTTTTCTTTCGACGCAGGGCCTGACCGAGGGCGCCGCGATCTTCGCCCGCGTCGCGAAGCAAAGGGACGACCTCTCTTAGGTACCCGCCGTCAAATCCGGCCTGGGCGACCGGAGACAATTCATTGGTCCCCGCTTCCGGCACTCCCACCCATGCCATGCGGTACGACCCGTGCCTGACCGCGATACCGCAGGCTTCGTCGAATAATCGGCGACGGTCGCGGATCCGACTCATGGCCGAGCTGAATCCGCTCAGGACGGCACAGGTTCGTGCCAAGCGCGCGATCATGTCCCGATATACCGCGCTTCACACGCGATTCCGGCGCGAGCCGGCTCAAGAACCTGCAAGGAACTGCCGCAAAACTGGCGGCTACACCAGCCTTGGACCAGGGGAACACGAGAGGTTAGTGGATGGGTTGGAACCTCTCTTTTCCTAATCGTGTTCCCTCGTCTTGTTACAGGCTCTAAGTCGGGGGGGGTTTCGACGCCCTCGACAGTCCAAGCTCTATGCATTCACCTCCCGCAAAAGCGCAACGCCCGCTGCGTCGGGGTTTTCCGGTCCGGGCCACTACTACATATAGTTGTCCAGCAAACCCGCACCACAACTTCTACCCCCTTGTGGCGCGCTCGTCAAGAGGTGCAGGATAGAAATGCAGAGTTACAGCAGGTCGGTCCGAGCTGGCCCGTCGTATGGTCCGCATGGCGTGCTTCGCGTTCCTCGCCTTCGCCGTCGGAACCGGGAGATCTTCAAGGCAACGACCTGTTACGAATCAGAAATCCGCGAGCTACGCCCGCGTCTCAAGTCTCGCAGTGGGTTCCGGTGCTTTATTTCCGCGCCGCCAGTTTCTCCGCCGTGATCCCCGGCTCGAGGCCCTCGGCTTCGGCCGCATCGAAGTTGAGCTCGACCTTGATGCCGTTCGGGTCATACATGAAAAGCTGATAGAGCGCCTGGCCGTTCGCGCGCCGCTCATTGAACTCGATGTCGTGGCGGCGCAGGTGTGCCATCGTGCCCTTGAGCCCTTTTGCGCGGAAGGCGATGTGGTCGATCGCGCCGGTACCCGCACCCATGGCCTGCCCAAGGCGCCCGAGATAGGTCTTCTGGTTTTCGCCCGCGTGCTTGGCGCTCTTGCCGATGTGCACGACGTCCCTGCCCTCGAGGTACATCCAGTAGACGGGAAATCCGAAGTCCGGGTGCCAGCCCTCCTCCATGCCGAGCACGTCGCGGTACCAGTCGCGCGTGCGCTCCATGTCGTCGGCGGCAATCAGATAGTGCTCGATGTGGGACAGCGGCATTGCGGCGCTCCAGCGCGGTGAACGCGTGCTCGCTCGGAAAGACCGTCAGTACTTCTTGATGTCGGAGTGCGCGACCATGACCATGTACGCGAAGAGGAACGAGAACAGCGCCGCGGTCCACAGCGAGAAGATCGAGAATCCGCGGTGCAGATCGAGCAGCGCCACGCCGGCGAAGAAGAGGAACACGTCGATCAGCGTGACGTCGAGAACGAGCACGACGAGCTTGGCCGGCCGCGTATTGAGCAGCTTCTGGAAAGCCGATAGCGCGAGATTCGAGGGAAACTTTGCGACCAGCACGCGGGTCGTCCACCATATCACCGCGAGCACGGCCTTCGCAAGCGCCGCGGCAAGCACGGCATCCTTGAACGCCTGCGGCGAAAGACTCCATTGGCTGATGATAAAATTGAAGATGATGACCAGGTCGGAATACATTGGCTTGCGTCCCCTTTTTCATTGAACCGAGCCGCCCGGGCCGTCGCACCCCACCGGGTCCAGGCGGCGTCAGTGTAAGCCCTTCCCGGGTCGATGTGAAATCTCATGCCGCTGTACTATGATTCTTCGCAGCGTGAAAGGGACCCCATGAAGAACGAATCCACCGTGTTGCAGCGGGCTTCGACGATCAAGACGGAAGCCTACTGGATGCCGTTCACCCACAATCGCTACTTCAAGAAGAATCCGCTCTCGCGCACGCTGGTGCGCGCCGAAGGCGCGTACTACACCACCGCCGAGGGCAAGCGCTTGTTCGACTGCCTCTCCGGCCTGTGGTGCTGTCCCCTCGGCCACGCCCATCCGAAGATCGCCGAAGCCGTGGCCAAGCAAGTAAGGGAGCTCGACTACAGCCCCGCCTTCCAGATGGGGCATCCGAAGATCTTTTCGCTTGCCGAGCGCATCGTCGGGCTGGCGCCCGCGGGCATGGGCCACGTCTTCTTCGGCAACTCGGGCTCGGAGGCGGTGGACACTGCGCTCAAGATCGCGCGCACGCGCCTGATCGGCCGCGAGCGCGGCTATCACGGCGTGGGCATTGGCGGGATTTCGGTCGGCGGGATCGCCCCGAACCGCAAGATGTTCGCACCGCTCCTCGTGCAGGGCGTCGATCACCTGCCTCACACGCACAGCGCCGCCGAGATGGCATTCTCGCGCGGCCAGCCGAAATGGGGAGCGCACCTGGCCGAGGAACTCGAGCGACTCGTCGCGCTGCACGACGCCTCGACCATCGCCGCCGTGATCGTCGAGCCCATGCAGGGCTCGGGCGGCGTGATCGTGCCGCCCGCCGGTTACCTCGAGCGGCTGCGTCAAATCTGCGATCGGCACGGGATCCTCCTCGTCTTCGACGAGGTCATCACGGGATTCGGGCGCCTGGGCGAGCCGTTCGGGGCGCAGCGCTTCGGCGTCACGCCCGACATGATCGCGTTCGCCAAGATCGTCACCAACGGGGTCATTCCCATGGGCGGGGTGATCGTGAAGCCCGCCATCTACGACGCGTTCATGACCGGGCCCGAGACCTCGGTGGAGCTTTTCCACGGCTACACCTACTCCGGCCATCCTGTCGCCGCGGCGGCGGCGCACGCCGCGCTCGACGCGATTGCGGAGGAAGGCTCGTTCAAGCGCGCGCGGGAACTCGAGCCCGTCCTCGAGCGGGCGGTGCATTCGCTGAAAGGCGAGCCGGGCGTCGTGGACATACGCAACATCGGCCTCGCCGCGGCGGTCGAGCTCGAACCGATCCAAGGCAAGCCGGGTGCGCGCGCGCTGAAGGTTTTCGAGCGCGGCATGGAGGAAGGCATGCTCTATCGCTTCACGGGCGACACCATCGCCATGGCGCCGCCTTTCATCTCGACCGAGCCTGAGATCGAAGCGATGATCGAGAAGCTGCGCGTCGCGCTCCGGGCGGCGCGCTAGCCAGGGGTTGCGCAAGGCGCCGGGTTGTTTCCTACAGTCCCTTGGTTTGGTGCACGATCTTTCCGCCCACCATCGTCATCACCGGCTTGATGTCCTTGATCTGCTCGACGGGCACCTTCAGGTAATCGCGGTCGAGCACCAGCAGGTCCGCGTATTTGCCGGGCTGGATCGAGCCCAGATTGCTTTCCTGGAAAACGAAGTGCGCGTTGCTGCGCGTGTGCGCGATGAGCGCCTCCTCGCGCGTGATCGTCTGCCGGTTGACCTGGCGGCCGCCGATCATCTTCCCCGTCACCGCGAACCAGAGCGTGTAGAACGGGTTGGAGGTCGTCACGGCGGTCGCGTCCGACCCCAGTCCCCAGACGATGCCGCTATCCTGCACGCGCCGGAACGGCGGCATGTCCCAGGCGCGCTCGCCGTGCACCTTGTGCATGAGCGCGCCCTGGATGAGCGGCCGGCTGTGCAGCCCCGCGTACAGGCCGAGCCGCTTCATGCGCGCACGACCTTGTTGATCGTCTCGTACTCTTCGAGGTAGGCGCTGATCGCGTTCTCCATCTCGACGTGGGCGTTCAGGAACATCCCGCCTTCTGCGAGGGCGTGCGCAATGCGGCGCACTTCGCGCATGTCTTCCGGCTTCACCACGTAGTCGTAGCGCAGGAGATTGGTCGTGGCGGGCGTGTACACCGATTCGCCCCAGCCGATGTTGTCGAAATAATCGCTTCCCTGAAACGAAGTTTGCTGCGCGATTTCCGCGAGCACCTTGTCGACCTGCTCCGGCGTCGTGGGTTGCCGGAAGGTGGTCCAGAACGCGCGCGCGTTCAGCTCGCCGCGGTCGGCGAGCGTCCTGTAGGCCTCGTAGTGCCGCTCGCTCATCCCGCGCCCGCCCGCGTCGTACCAGGCGGTGATGCCCATCGCGTTGAGCTCCGCGACGAACTTGCGCAGGTTCGCCGGCCACGTTTCCCTGTCCGGCAGCGGAATTTTCGCGGCGACGAAAGCGACCCCGCCCGCGTTGCGCACCACGCCCGTCGGCTTGCCGCCTGGGTCCTTCTCGATCCTGCCGCCGCGCGGATCGGGAGTGGCAGCGTCGATTCCGGCCGCCTTCAATGCGGCGCTGTTGAGATAGCTCTGGTTGTATACGGCCTGCAGCACCACCGGGTTGCCGGGGGCGATGCGGTCGAGCTCATCCAGCGGAAAACCGCGCGGGTCGTCGGTGAACTGCTCCTCCGACCAGCCCCCGAGCGTCGCGATCCATTCGCCGGGGCGCGCCGCGTGCACGCGCGCGGCGAGCATCCTGAGCGCTTCCCTACGCGAGGTGACTCCGTCCAGGCGCATCTCGTCGTGCTCGGGCGCGCGGATGAAATGCGCGTGATTGTCGATCAGCCCCGGAATCACCGTCCTGTTCGCGAGGTCGATCACCTTCGTGGCGGCGCCTTTCAGCTTCAGGATCTGCCCGGTCCCGCCCACGGCGACGATGTGCTGCCCCTTGATCGCGACGCCCTGCGCGATAGTGAAGCGGTCGTCCACCGTGATGATCTTGCCGTTGACGAGAAGGGTGTCGGCGGATTCGGCGGCAAGAACCGGCGAGCCCGACGCCATCAACCACACTGCGACCGCGGCTGCGGCAACTCCGGACTGAGGCGACGCGGCAGCGGCGCGGGCTTGTTTGCGGTTCATTTCACTCTCCTCAACTCCCGGAAAAGCTCGCCCTGATCCATCCGGCCCTCCTTCCGGGATATCCATGGCCGGGGGTTACCTCAAGCTACTGCAAGAGCAGGCAGGAGGCAAATCCGGTGCAAAACCTGGCTAAAATCCGCACATCGCGTCCGGCGGCCCGCGGACGCCGCACGTTCGCCGACAATAATCGCGGGACAGGAGGCCTGAATGTTCTGGAGACTCACGCTTGGGGCGCTTGCCGCCGTCTTGCTTGCGCCGCCCGCTACGGCGCAGAACTATCCTGCGAAGCCGGTACACATTTTCGTGCCCGCGAGCCCCGGCGGCGCATCCGACATCGCGGCGCGGCTGGTTGCTCCCAAACTCGCCGAGGCTCTGGGGCAGCCGTTTGTCGTCGAGAACCGCGTCGCCTCCGGGGGCATCGTGGCCACGGCACAGCTCGCAAAATCGCCCGCGGACGGCCACACGATCATGATGACCTTCGACACTTTCGCGTCGAATCCGCACATGTACAAGGATCTGCCCTATGACGTAATCAAGGATTTCGCGCCGATCATGCAGCTGGTGCGCTACCCGCAGATCCTGGTCGTGCATCCGAGCCTCAAGGTGAAGACCGTCCCGGAATTCGTGGCCTACTCGAAAGCGAACGGTTTCAGGATGAACTTCGGCTCGGCGGGTCCCGCCTCCTCGAGCCGCCTCGCCTTCGAGCTCTTCAAGGAGGCGGCCGGCATCGAGATCGACCCGATCCATTACAAGGGCGGCGGCCCCGCGATCAACGACCTGGTGGCCGGCACGGTCCAGGTGATGCTCATCCAGGCGGGGGGCTCGATCGGTCAGAACATCAAGGCCGGCAAGCTCGTCGGCCTTGCCACGAGCGGCCGGGTGCGCACGCCGCAATATCCCGATCTCCCGACGATCGCCGAGTTTTATCCGGGTTTCGAAACGACCTCCTGGGTCGGGCTGGTCGCGCCGGCGGGCACGCCGCGTCCCGTCATCGAAAAGCTGAGCGCAACCCTGTCCGGCCTTCTCGCAACGCAAGAAATGAAGGACAAACTTACCCTTCAGGGCGGAGACATCGTCGCGAGCACCCCCGAGCAGTTCGGCGAGCTGATCAAGTCAGAAACGGTCAGGTGGGGCGAGATCATCCGCGAGAAGAACATCAGGATCGATTGACGGCAGCACCGCGCGAGCCGGGTCCCCTATCGTACCGACCGCCTGACCCCGAGTTCCTCGCCGATCGGCCGGCCGGGATAGTGAAACGCGATCGGCCCGTCGGGCTTCGCGTGCATGAACTGGTAGACGTAGGGATCTTTCGAGGCGAGCATCTCGTCGGGCGTCCCCTCGCCCGCGACCACGCCATCGGCGATCACATAGACGTAATCGACGAGCTTCACCGCCTCGCTCACGTCGTAGCTCACCACGATGGAGGTCGCGCCGAGCGCGTCGTTCAGCCGGCGGATGAGGTTCGCGATCACGTTGATCGAGATGGGATCGAGTCCGCCGAAAGGCTCGTCGTACATCGCGAGCATCGGGTCCACCGCAATCGCTCGCGCGAGCGCCACGCGGCGCGCCATCCCGCCGGAGAGCTCGCTCGGCGCGAGCGCGTGCGTGCCGCGCAGGCCGACCGCCTGCAGCTTCATCAGCACGATCCTGCGGAGCACGCTCTCGGGGAGCTTGGTGTGCTCGCGCATCGGAAAGGCTATGTTCTCGAACACCGAAATGTCAGTGAAGAGGCCGCCTGCCTGGAACATCATCCCCATCTTGCGGCGCAGCGCATAAAGGGCGCGCGTATCGAGCTCGTGGACCACTACGCCCGCCACCTTGATCGTTCCGCGGTCGGGCTTCGCCTGCCCGCCGATCAGGCGAAGCAGCGTCGATTTGCCCGAGCCGCTCGCCCCCAGGATCGCGACGAGCTTGCCGCCCTGAATCTTGAGGTTCAGGCCCTTCAGGAGCTTGCGCGGACCGTAGGAAAACTCGAGCCCCGAGATCTCGACGAGGTTTTCGGTGGAGGAATTCATTTGCGCCGGCATCATTCCGCCTGGAGCAGCGCGACGGTGCCCAGTCCCCCGTCCGCGCAGATGCTCACCACTGCGCGGCTTCCCTTGGGCATCGCCGCGAGCTCCTTAAGCGCCTGCGAGAGAATGCGCGCGCCGGTCGCTCCAAACGGATGGCCGAGCGCGACCGAGCCGCCGTGGGGATTCAGCCGCTCCCAGGGAAACTCGCCGAGGTCAGCGTCCACCCCGGCGTTCCGGCGCCGGAAGTCCCGGCTTTCGAGCGCGGCAACGTTGCACAGCACCTGCGCGGCGAACGCCTCGTGGATCTCCCACAGCGCGATGTCGCCGTAGCGAAGCCCGTTTCTCGCAAGCATGCGCGGAATCGCGTACGCCGGAGCCATGAGCAGGCCTTCGGTGAAGAGATCCACCGCCGCGATCTCCCAGTCGACGAGCCGCACGCGCGGCAGCGACCCGGGCAGCCGCTTGAGTCCCGCACCTGTCGCCACCCACAGGCCGGCCGCGCCGTCGGTGAGGGGCGAGGAGTTGCCCGCGGTCAGCGTGCCCTTGCCGCTCGTCCGGTCGAACGCAGGCTGCAGCTTCGCCAGACGCTCGAGGCTCGTGTCCGCGCGGGGGAAACCGTCGCGCGACGTCCCCGCCACCGGCACGATCAGGTCGTCGAAGAATCCGGCCTTCTGTCCGGCGACCGCCTTCTCGTGGCTCGCGAGCGCGAGCCTGTCCTGCGGGTCGCGCGCGATGCTCCAGGCTTTCGCCATCTCCTCGCAATGCTCGCCCATGCTCTTGCCCGTCGCGCGATTCTCGACGGCGAGAATATGCAGGCGGATGTCGCGCGCCCTGAGGCCCTTGAACGACGCAAGGCGCTGGGCGATCGAGCGCGCCTGGGAAAAGCGCCGCAGCCAGTCGGAGAAATTCTGCGAAAGTCCGATCTGCACGCGGCTCATGCTTTCCACGCCGCCGACGAGTGCGAGCGCCATGCCCCCGTGTCCGAGCATCGAAGCCGCTTCGAGCGCCGCCACCATGCTCGTAGAGCAGGCGAGCACGGTCGAGAACGCCGGAACGGTACGATCCAGGCCCGCCTCGATCTGAACCTCGCGCGCGATGTTGGAGTAGCCGAGGTTGGGAATCACCGTGCCCCAGACGAGGAGATCGGGCCGAATTCCTTCGCGAATGCTCCCCTCGCCCGGACGCGGGCGAGGGGCCGCGGACGAGGGCTCAAGCCCTATCATCGCGCGCATGACCGGCACCGAGAGCCCGATGGCGCCGAGCCCGGCGAGCGGTCCGTCCACGCGCGCAAACGGCGTGCGCAAGCCCGCGGCGAGCCAGATGTCGTTGCCGTTCATAGCGGCCTCATTATGTATTGGATCGGGATACCCGGCCAGGCCTAACATTCCCGTAAGGCGGGCTCGGTTCTTTTCGACCAACGCGACGGGAATCCCGGCCCGGCAAGGCGGTCTATACTGCTGGACTACGGAGGTGAAAAAATGAATCGTCGCAACTGGTTGAGAGGTTTGACAGCGTTGTCCCTGGCGGGTTTCGTTCGGCCCGGATGGGGACAGAGGCCCGCGAAAGGAGCCGTGAAAGTGGAAGACCTGCAGAAAAACTGGAAACTGCTGCTCGCCGAGGGCGCGGACGTGCCGGTGAGCACGGAACCGCTGAAGCTATCGGACGCCGAATGGAAGAAGCGCCTGTCGGCGGCGGCCTATGACGTGCTCCGCCACGAGGGCACGGAGCGCGCCGGCACGAGCCCGCTGGACCGTGAGAAGCGTCCCGGCGTATTCGTCTGTGCGGGTTGCAGTTTGCCGCTCTTCACTTCAGCGATGAAGTTCGACAGCGGCACCGGTTGGCCGAGTTTTTTCACGACCATCCCCGGCGTGTTCGCGACCACCGTCGACCGCAAGCTCTTCATGGAGCGCACCGAATACCATTGCGTGCGCTGCGGCGGGCACCACGGCCACATCTTCGACGACGGCCCGGAGCCGACCGGTCTTCGCTACTGCAACAACGGCGTGGCGCTGCGCTTCATCCCCAAGGAGCCGGCACGCGCCTGACGGCGCTTGGACGGACATCGAGGAGCCGAAAAAGCGCCGGGCCGCGGATTTCCGCGGCCCGGGTGCATCAGAGGGCGACCGGTTTCCCGTCGCGCTTCCCTTTTCCTTCTATATCTCGGTCCTCAGCATGCGTTGCGATCTCCATGCGCTATAGATCAACAGAAGCGTAAGGAGCACCGCAGTGATCCCGAATACCGAGTAAGCCAGGTCTGTCGGGGACAAGGATATGCCGGTTGAAGCAACGGTTTCTCCCGTTTTCTGCAACTGCACCGCGTACATCCCGGTATAGTGCATCCCGCACACCGCGACCCCCATGACGAGCGCGCTGCCGAAGCGCTGCAAATTGCCGCGCAGATTGAACGCGAGCCACAACGCCACCGTCGCAGCCACGATAGCAATGGCAATGGATGCGGCAAACAAGTTCGTGTCGTAGTTGATCTTGGCAGGCATGATCATCGCCGCCATTCCGGTGTAATGCATCAGCGCGACGCCCAGCCCGGTCAAGACCCCGCCAAGCGGCAAGTTGAACGGCCCGCCGTCACTGCGTCCCACCACGAACAAACCGACGCCGCATGCGACGACTCCCACAATCAGCGAAGCAAAGGTGAGGAAAGCGTCGTACGCCACGGGGACGCCCATGTCGGCCGCATTCATCGCGATGAAGTGCATCGACCAGATCGCGCCGCCGCCTACCGCCACGGCCGCGCCGACCACCGAACTGATCACACCCGTCCAGGTTCGCGCCTGCGGGATCGCGATGGCGAGCTGCAGCGCCGTATATGAACCGAATACGGATATCACATACGACAACGCGACCAGTAACGGCTCGTAAGTAATGGTGTTCATCTCAATATCCCCCTTTCGGGTAAAAGAAACACGCGTCCATCAAACGACTGCCGACGAAAAATTATAGACCATAACCGACCGTATAACTGCAGTTCGAGTCGCCCCTTGCCCTGCACGCCGCTTTTTGCACGCGGGTGTTGTTTGTCAGGGGGCCCGCGTCCAGGAATCCCTGCATGAATCCTGTCAGGAATTCACAACAATTGACTTGATTGCCGCCGCCCCAGAACGGACTGTCCGGCAACGCAATGCTCGCGTCGGTTGCATCCACCTTGGCGAGCTTTTCCAGTGCGGGAACCAAGCTGCGTCTCAATGCGACGGGCATTTTGAGCGGACTGCCGAACGACCATTCTTTCTCGTAGTGGAAAGCGCCTATTTTTTGGCCCGCCTGAAACAATTCCTGATCCCGCGTTTCCTGACTGAGTGATTCGGCGTACGCCCGCACCATCGGAGCGATATCGGGAAATCGCTCGGCAATTTCCTTGAGCGTAGGGCCCCCGGACTGGATGCCTTCGACGCTGAGCAGCCTGAAATCCGGGCTGATGCCCTTTATCTCTGCCGCCAATTTGGTTTTATCGAGCTGAGATACCTCGAGGCTGATCCTCACGAGCTTGGCTCCGGGTCCGGATTCCGCCACTTGCTGAGCGCCGAGACGGTAGCCCTTGCGGACGAGGAAAGTCGATATCCGGGCTAACGAACCCGTTCGGTCAGCGCCGCTGATTGTGATGGTGACCATAAAACGTACCTCCTTACCGATAACCAAGCAAGGTCCATGCCGAGTCAGATCTATGCGGTTGACGCACTGCGTCATCGCAAACGGCTGTGTTATCTCGGTAAAGTGTGCGCTTTTCCGCGGTAGTCCAAACACGACCCTCCGTTGCAGCAGCCGGGAAGCGCCCCAGGCGTCGGCGGTTCCGCGGTCCGCCTGGAAGTCGCCGGGCTCATCCGGACGCACGGCTGAACGCTTGTAACCGGTGATCCAGGGCTTACAAGCCGTTACGTGCCCGCGGGTCAACAGGCCGCTCGAGCGGCACGTTTTCGTGGTCATAACCTCCAGAGAAAGGAGCGAACCATGAAGACCAAGATCTCCCGGCTGTTTGTTCTGGGCGGACTTGCCTCCGCCGCATTCGCTGCGAGTGTGCCCGCGATGGCGCACTGCGGATACGGGCACGTCTACTACGGCTATGCGAGGCCGCACGTCTACTATCAAGCGCCCGGCGTCGTGTATTCCCCCGTCGTCGTGTATCGCCCGGCCCCGGTGTACTACTACGCCCCCGCGCCGGTGTATTACACACAACCCTATCCGGCCTGGGGCGCGGTCGCCGGCGCGATCGCCGGCGCGGCGATCGGCAGCACGGTAGGCGGCGGCAACGGCCGCATCGCCTCGATCGCGGCCGGTTCGATGATCGGCGCGGCAGTCGGCAGCCAACTGGGCCGCTGAAAAGCGGCAGTAAAAAGTCCGCTTTCGGGCGGACTTTTGTTTTCCGGCCCCCGATCGTCCGGGGACCGCCCCGTACAATGGCGAGATGCCCGCCGAACCGCCCTACTCCGGGCTCACACCCGATACCGTTCTGGACGCGCTCGCGAGCGCGGGCTTGCGCGGGGACGGGCGACTGCTCGCGCTGAACAGCTACGAGAACCGCGTCTACCAGGTGTGGCTCGAAGCCGCGGCGGAGCCGCAGGCGGCTTCGGTCGTGGCCAAGTTCTACCGTCCCGCGCGCTGGACCGATGCGCAGATCCTCGAGGAGCACGCCTTTACGGGAGAGCTTGCCGAGCGCGAGATCCCG
>VBDM01000406.1:2195-4004 GCA_005881355.1 Betaproteobacteria bacterium | reverse complement strand
GGTTACCCGTGTAGAAACCGAAAAGGCTACTGATGCCAAGATTCACGAATAATACGGTTGTCTGCACCGTGGCGCCCGCAACGATTTTCCGCGAACTCGACATGTGACGCAGCATGGTGTTCAGCAGCGGTGCTGAGATAGCACCAAAGACGAGACCATTGGCCGGCAACAGTAAGTAAAAGTAGAACCATCCACCGAGGCCGCCAAACGTCCATCCGAATAACTTAGACCCGAAAAGCCAGACCGGCGAGTTGAAGGCTGCAGGAAAAGCTACCCAAACAACCCACGCCCCAAGCCCAGGCCAATTTAGCGTTGTCGATCTTTTCCGTAAGAAGAAGAACCCGCCAAGGGCAACGAGTATTGGGATGGGATGGACGAAGAGGAGGAAATCTCGCACTTTGGCCTTGTATGTTCAATTCCCAGATTCTGTAGAAGAATCGGCTTCTGAGTAAGGAGCATTGCTCCTTACTGGTGGCGATGTGGCAGCCCGTTGAGGCCTTGGGATATCGAACCCGTACGTTAGCGTGGGGCGCCACATCGTGTTTTCTATTAGCCCGAACAGTTGCCGGGGCCGAGAAGCCCGGATTTTGCAAGGCTGGGTACTGAAAACATGTTAAACGAATCCTTTGTCGGAATCGATGTATCGAAAGACTGGTTGGACCTGGGGTGGGAGCCGTCAGGGCAGAGCGAGCGGCTGGTCCATGACGAGGTCGCGATGGTGGGGCTGTGCGAGCGGCTTGCGCGGGAGCGGCCTTGTCTGGTCGTGCTGGAGGCCACCGGCGGACTGGAGACGCATCTGGCGAGTGCTCTGGCGGCGGCAGGGTTGCCGGTGGCGGTGGTCAACCCGCGTCAGGTGCGCGACTATGCGCGCGCCTGTGGACGATTGGCCAAGACCGACCGCATCGATGCGCTGGTATTGGCTGCGTTTGCCCGGGCCATTCGTCCCCAGGTGCGAGCCCCGAGGGACGACGAGACGCTCGAGCTGGGCGCGCTGCTTGCCCGGCGTCGCCAGCTCATCGACATGCGGGTGCAGGAAAAACTGCGGCTGGAGCGTGCCTCGCCGGTTCAGCGAGACAGCATCAAGGAACATATCGCTTGGCTCACCGAGCGCATTGCACGGCTCGATACGGATCTGACGCATCGCCTTCGCAGCTCGTCGCTGTGGCGCGACCAGGAAGACCTGCTCAAGGCGATCCCGGGGGTAGGCACCATAACCCGGGTAACGTTGATTGCGTTGTTGCCGGAGCTGGGCAAGCTCAATCGCAGAGAAATCGCCGCCCTGGTCGGACTTGCCCCATTCAATCGCGATAGCGGTCAACACCGGGGCGAGCGGGTGATCTGGGGTGGGCGCGCTCAGGTCCGGCGGGTACTCTACATGGCCGCGGTCGCCGCCATTCGTAGCAACCCGGTGATTCGAACCTTCTATCAGCGCCTGCGCGCTCAGGGAAAGCCTGGGAAGGTGGCGCTCGTCGCCTGTATGCGAAAACTGCTCACAATCATGAACGCCATGCTGAAGTACAACACGCCTTGGAATCCCAACGCCCTTGACTTAGAACACAGTTGCTAACATCTTGCTCCGCGGCGGGCCGCACTGACGTTTGATTGAGTACGACCGGTGGCCCGTTCGCAGCAGCGAAGTGTTAGGCAGCTTTCTCCTCAAGATTGCTCGCCTAGACTCCGCGCCGCCAAAGGTACGCGGCGTATACACCGAAAACGCCCATCACCAGCATCAGCGCCACCAGCACGCCGAGCGCCACCCAGCCGGCGAAGCCATAGTTGTACGCGCGCAGGATGTACGAAGGCGGCTGT
>VBDM01000406.1:0-2157 GCA_005881355.1 Betaproteobacteria bacterium | reverse complement strand
GTCCAAAACCGCGGGCCGACCTTGCCTTTCGCGTAAAGATAGAGCCCCGTGCCGATCGCACTGTAAAGGACCAGACTAACAATCACAAACGCGATGAGCTCCGGCGACAGCCAGCGCAGATCGTCGCGTATTGCATGATCTGCGGTATGCCCGAGACTAAGCAGTGTCCCGACCACGATCAGGGTGAAGAGTTTTCGGTTCATCATTTGGCCTTTAAACTCGGTCGCCATGTCTGGCGGAATCTATCGTGAGAATCGGGACGCAAGTCGGCGTAGCTTTGCTCAACAGCATTCTTCGGGGCAAGTGCTTGTCATTGCAAGCGATTTCTGAATTCCGGTGCAGAGTCATCTTGCTCCGGGCACTCTCCGCGTCTTGAGAAACTCTTCGAGCGTTTCTCCCCGGAACCCCGCGACCATCTCCGGGTTGGAAACGCCTTTCACGCGCCCAAGCTTTTCCAGACAGAAGAAGCTCGCGCCGTAGCGGATGAGCGCGGCCCAGTCGAGCTCGCGGATCATCCTCCGTTCCTCGGCAATCAGGCCGGCTCGGTCGAAGGCCGCTTCGGGATTGTCCGTGAAGAGCGTGCGGTTCGCCGCGACGGTCAGCCCGTGGAGGAAGCGGTTGAGCCGCAGCGCCCTGGCGCTGGTCGCGAGGTCGAAGAGGTAGGTGCCTTCGAGGTTTTCGACGCCTTTGAGTTGGGGATTCATCGGGAAAGCAGATTCTTCGCTTCGCTCAGAATGACATGGTTAGAAACGCCTCTGGATTCCGGCTCGCGCTTCGCGCGTCCGGAATGACGGTGGCCATCATGTTTTTCGCCGATGTGGGTGTCGGATCGGTTTTGCCGCACGCTCCTCGAACAACGCCACCGCCATCGCGGTGGTCATCGGCAGGTAGTAGTTCTGATGGATTTTCTTCGCGCCCGGCGAGAGCGCGCCGCGCATCGCGAGCCACATGATCTCCTCCGCGCCTTCGGTGCCGCCCAGGCGGATGTAGTCGGCGTGCCGCATCGCGGTGAGCTTTTTCGGGGCGCGCGCGATCAGGTCGAGGAACTTCATGTCCCATTTCTCGTTGTTGAAGCCGGCGCGCTCGCCGTTCATCTGGTGCGACAGGCCTCCGGTGCCGACGATGACGACCTTGATGTCTTCGCGATAGGAGAGCACCGCGCGCCGCACCGCCTGCCCGAGCTTCCAGCAGCGCGCGGGGGTCGGGATCGGGTGCTGGAGCACGTTGATCTCGATCGGCACGATTTTCCCGGGCCAGTCGGGCGCCGGCGGCCAGAACATGGTGAGCGGGGAGTGCACGCCGTGGTCGATCGGCAGATCCTGGAAGGTGGAGATGTCGAACTCGTCGTTCACCAGGGAGTCGGCCATGTGGCGCGCGAGGCCGGCGTGGCCTTTCAACGCGGGGACGGGGCGCGGCCCGAGGCCTTCGTCGGCGATCGGGTATTCGGCGGAGACGCCGAGCGCGAAGGTCGGGTAGTGATCGAAGAAGAACGTGGTTGCGTGGTCGTTGTAGAAGAATACGAGCACGTCGGGCTTCTTCAGCGCGAGCCAGTCCCTGACCGGCTCGTAGCCCTTGAAGAGCGGCACCCAGTCGGGGTCGTTCTGCTTCTTGCGGTCGTACGCGCCGCCGATCGTGGGCACGTGCGAGGTGCCGATGCCGCCGAGGATGGTCGCCATGGTGTCCGAAATTCTAGCGCTTCGCCATGCCGAGGGTCTCGCGGCGCGCGAGAATGGAAATGACCGGGCGATCGATCACGCGACCGAGCTGCCGTTCGCGTCGACGGCGACGGTGACCGGCATGTCCCTGACCTCGAACTCGTAGATCGCTTCCATGCCGAGATCGGCGAAAGCGAGCACCTTCGACTTGCGGATCGCCTTGGCGACGAGGTAAGCGGCGCCGCCCACCGCGATGAGCGAAGCGGCCTTGTGCTTCCTGATCGCCTCGATCGCCGCCGGCCCGCGCTCGCCTTTGCCGATCATGGCGACGAGGCCCGTCCTGGCGAGCATCATCTCGGTGAATTTGTCCATGCGGGTCGCCGTCGTCGGACCGGCCGGACCGACGACCTCGTCGCGCACCGGGTCGACCGGCCCGACGTAGTAGATGACCCGGTTGATGAAATCGACGGGCAGCTTCTCGCCCTTTGCGAGCAGGTCCTCG
>VBDM01000405.1 GCA_005881355.1 Betaproteobacteria bacterium | reverse complement strand
GACGCCGGTCCTTCGGCTGGAGCGCGTCGAGCGCCTTGATCGTCGCGGTGAGGAACCCGCGCCCCAGGGGCGAGTACGCCATGTAGCCGATTCCGAGCTCGCGGCAGGTGGGCAGGATGTCCTTTTCCACGTCGCGCGACCACAGCGAATACTCGGTCTCGAGCGCGACGAGCGGATGCACCTTGTGCGCGCGTCGGATCGTCTGCGCGCCGGCCTCGGAAAGCGCGAGGTAGCGCACCTTGCCCTGATCGACGAGCTTCTTCATCGCGCCCACCGTGTCCTCGATCGGGACCTTGGGGTCGACGCGGTGCAGACCGTAGATGTCGATCACCTCTACACCAAG
>VBDM01000404.1 GCA_005881355.1 Betaproteobacteria bacterium | reverse complement strand
GGCGGGCCCGTTTCTTCCGAGTTTGCGTGTCTGCATTGCTCTCCTCTCTATAAGATCATCCGCCGAGCCAATCACTCGGGCGCAGGAAATCCCGATAAAGCCTGTACTCCTCGCTCGACGGGTTGGGCTTCCAGTCGTAGCGCCACTTCACCAGGGGCGGGAGCGACATCAATATCGACTCCGCGCGGCCTCCGGACTGCAGTCCGAAGAGCGTCCCGCGGTCGTAGACGAGGTTGAACTCGACGTAGCGGCCGCGGCGGTAGGCCTGGAAGTCCCGCTCGCGCTCGCCGTAGGGAAGGCTCCGCCGCCGCTCGAGAATCGGAAGGTAAGCCGGCAGAAAATGCTCGCCGACGCTGCGCGCGAGATCGAAACAGAAGTCGAAACCTTTCTCGTTCAAGTCGTCGAAGAAAATCCCGCCGATACCGCGCGGCTCGCCGCGGTGCTTGAGGTAGAAGTATTCGTCGCACCAGCGCTTGAAGCGGGGATAGCAGTCCGGCCCGAACGGGTCGAGCGCCTCCCGGCAAGTCAGGTGGAAGTGGCGCGCGTCCTCCTCGAACCCGTAGTAGGGAGTCAGGTCCATTCCACCGCCGAACCACCATACCGGCTCGCTTTGCGCCCTTGTCGCGACCAGA
>VBDM01000403.1 GCA_005881355.1 Betaproteobacteria bacterium | reverse complement strand
CCGCTCCCAGCGGTCGGGCCGGAACGCGCGACCGTCGACGCGCTCCAGCTCCGCGACGATGCGGTTCTGCAGCTCAAGAAAGCAGTCGGCTACCGCACGCGGGTTCATCTGCGGGATCCGCGGTCAATGTTTTTTTGCTGCAACGGCGCGGTACCCGATGTCGCGCCGGTACTGCATGCCGTGGAAACGGATTCCCTCCACCACTTCGTACGCGCGCCGCTGCGCCATCTTGATCGAGTCCCCGAGAGCGGTCACGCAAAGCACGCGCCCGCCGCTGGTGACGACCGCGCCGTCCTTGAGCGCCGTGCCCGCGTGAAACACGCGGAAGTCCTCTCCCGCCGGCGGAAGCCCGGTCACG
>VBDM01000407.1 GCA_005881355.1 Betaproteobacteria bacterium | reverse complement strand
CATCGTGCTCGAGGAATCGGGCGAGAAGTACGACGCCAAGCGCATGGACCTCGCCAAGGGCGAGCAGCGCACCCCGCAGTACATGAAAATCCATCCGCTCGGCCGCGTGCCGGCGCTCAAGCTCGACGACGGCTCGCCGCTCACCGAGAACACCGCCATCCTGCCCTACCTCGGCAAGCGCTTCGGCCTGTGGCCGACCTATCCGCTCAAGGAGGCGAAGGCGCTTTCCGTCGTCGGCTTTTTCGCCTCGAGCGTGCATCCTGCGAACGCCCACGTCGCGCGGCCCGAGCGCTATACCGAGGACAAGTCGGCCTTCCCGGGCCTCCAGGCGATGGGCAAGAAGAGCTTCCACGAGTACCTCAAGCAGATCGACGCGATGTACGCGGGGCGCGAGTGGCTGTCCGACAAGTACTCGGTGCTCGACCCCTACGCCCTGGTGTTCTACGCCTGGGGCCTGAGGCGCGAGCTGCCCGTGGCGGAGCTGAAGAACTACACCGCGCTCAAGGACCGCATGGCGAAGCGCCCGGCGGTGCAGCGCGTCGTCGCGGACGAGGGCGTCAAGCTGTAGCGCCCGTCCGCCGCGTGCGCGTCGGCGAGTTCATCCAGCGGGCGCCCGAGAAGAAAAAGATCTGAGCGGCAGCCCGAGTCCAGGTTCAGGCGCAGCGCCGCCGCGGCGCGATTCCGGGAGCGCGCCGTGCCCCGGGGCGGGAATCTCTTCCTACGCCGGCGCTTTCAGCTGCGCTATCTGCGCTTTCGATTTTCTGCCGGGACTGGCGGGCGGAATATAGCCCGCGATCCGGCACAGCAGGCCTTCGCTCTTCTTGCCGTTGTCGAACCGGATCGACTGGCACATCATGACCTCGCCTCTGGCCGACAGCGCGGACACGTGGCGCCGCACGTTTTCGAGCGAGATTCCCGTGGCGGTCGCGATCTCCGAGTCCAGCTGCTCGCCGCGGTCCTTCAGGTATTTCAGGATTTCCTGCAAGTCCGATACTCCTTGTTTTCTACCTCGGGGATGCGCTGGCACCCCCAAAGCGGAGCCGTATGTTACGGCAAAGCGGCCGACCCTTGAAGATTCTTTCGCCTTCGCAGCCAAGGCCTTGATCGGTCAGCGATCTGCATGACCCGCTGATCGAGCCGGCCGAGCCGGAAAAATAGCGGGCGCTATCGGCTCGCGGCGGCTCCTCGCGGGCCCGCAAGACCCCTTGCCGGGTCGTTTTTTTCGCTGAAAGCGGAAAAAAATGACATCGTCATTGATTACGGGTTGACACTTCGGCTCCTCCCGGCAAAAAATACACACCGACCGCGCCGCAGCCGGAAAAACCGGCAGGCCAGGACAGGCGCGGTTTCCTGAGTCTCCGCCCCGACAATATTTTTTTAGCGACCGCTGGGCACCGAGTTCCGGCGAGTCCTTTTCCGAGAAGGAGAGCGGCCATGAAAAAGCTTGTTGTTGCGCTGTTGATACTTGCGGTCATCGGTTTCTTCCTTCTGCGCGACGAGTTTCAGTCCTCGGAGGATTCGTCCTCCGCGGCCCGGGACCCCGGGGTACGCGGCGGAGCCGCGGGCGCGGGCGGGCCCATCGCGGGACTGACCAAGACCGAGCTCGCGTTTTTCAACGCCGGCACCGACGAGTTCGCGGAGGAGGAAGGGATCGCCGACGGCCTGGGACCGACGATGAACCTTGGCAGCTGCGCAGGTTGCCATTTGCATCCGGCGGTCGGTGGAACCAGTCCCGCAATGAATCCCCAGGTTGCATTCGCCACCTTGAACGGCGCGGCCAACACCGTTCCGTCATTCATCACGCCGAAGGGGCCGGTGCGCGAGGCGAGGTTCGTGAAGAACGCCGACGGAACGCCGGACGGCGGCGTCCACGATCTGTTCACGATCGCCGGCCGCGCGGCCGCGCCCGGATGCGGGCTCGCGCAGCCGGACTTCGAGCGCGAGCTCGCGGCAACGTGATCTTCCGCATTCCCACCCCGGTGTTCGGCGCGGGTCTGATCGAGCAGATCCCGGACAAGGCGATCCTCGCGAACCAGGTCGACGACGCGCCCAGGAAGAAAGAGCTCAAGATCCAGGGCCGGCCCAATATCGTCCTCGCCGGCCACGCGATCTCCGGTCAGGCGAACAACAACGGCAACGACGGCACGGTCGCGCGGTTCGGATGGAAGGCCCAGAACAAATCGCTGCTGCTCTTCTCCGGCGAGGCGTACAACGTGGAAATGGGGATCACCAACGAGCTGTTCCAGACCGAGCGCGACGAAACCCCGGCGTGCCAGTTTGCGGTCGTCCCCAACACCGTCACCGACACCGCAGGCGAGACGCCCGTCGACGCCGTCAGCCCGATCGAAAAGTTCGCCTTCTTCGCGCGCTTCCTGGCTGCGCCGGCGCCTTCGCCCGATACGCCGGGCGGGGCCGATTCAATTGCACGGGGCCGAAAGCTGTTCACCGACACCGGGTGCGCGCTCTGCCATACGCCCACGCTCAACACGGGCAATGCCGCCGTCGCCGCGTTGCGCAATCAGCCGGTGAATCTCTTCTCCGACCTGCTGGTCCATGACATGGGCCCGGGGCTGGCCGACGGGGTCAGCCAGGGACAGGCGGGGCCCAGGGAGTTCCGCACCGCTCCGCTGTGGGGTGTGGGACAGCGGCTGTTCTTCCTGCACGATGGGCGGACGTCGGACTTGCGGGAGGCGATCCGGGCGCATCGCAGCGGGAGTTTCCTGACCTTCAACGCATCCGAAGCGAACGCCGTGATC
>VBDM01000402.1 GCA_005881355.1 Betaproteobacteria bacterium | reverse complement strand
ACCGAGATCTTGACGTAGGCCTTTCCCGACCGGACCAGCTCGACCAGGTCGGCGAATCCGGGCTGTTGCACGCCGAGCTCCTCCCGGGCGTTGGCGAAATGGTCGAACACGACCGGCACGGGCGAGGCGGCGACGAGGTCCTTGGTCGCGGAAACCATCGCCAGGTTCGTATTCATCTGGACGTGCCAGTTGCGGCTCTTCACGCGCTCGATCGCCCTCTGGAGCCGCTGGCGGCCGACAGCCGGGTCGTTGGTGCCGCCGGTCGAGAGATTGAGCCGGATGCCGACCACGCCGGCGCGGCCCATGGCGTCGAGCTCGCTCTCCGGCGTCTTGTCGTCGATGACGGCGACCCCGCGCGCATCCGCGCCGCGCGCCTTCATGCCCCAGAGCGTGGCCGAGTTGTCGGTGCCGTAGACGGAGGGCGTCACGATCACCACGCGCTGCATGCGCAGCGCGCGGTGCAGCGCCGCCATCTCCTCGGGCAGCGCGGTCTCGGGGGTGTAGACGCGCCCCGCGAAGAACGGAAATTTCTCCGAGTCGCCGTGAATGTGGGTATGGCAGTCGCAGGCGCCGGCAGGCACGTCGAAATTCACCGGCGTGGCCGGCTGGGAGGCTTTGGCGAAGCCGGTTCGAATGTGCATGGTGGCCCCGGCGGCAATCGCTCCGATCAGGACATCGCGTCGCGTCAGCATGGGTTTTCCTCCTTGGGTGGAAGCTTATCCGTTTCCGTGCAGACTGTTCGCCGGACCTGGATTATGTAGCTAGCGAGGCGTGCCGAAGAGCTGCGCCCAGTAGATGCCCGCCTTGCTGGCGCTGTCGACCGAGTAAGCCACGCCCATCTCGGTGAACTGCGGGGCCATCAGGTTCGCGCAATGCGGCGGGCTCTTTATCCAGCTCTCGACCACCGCCTCCGGGGTGGTCTGACCGGAGGCGATGTTCTCGCCCACGGAGCGCCACCTGTAACCCGCGCGCGTCGCGCGATCCGCGGGCGTGCTGCCGTCGCGGCCCGTGTGGGCCATGTAGCTGTGGTGCGCCATGTCCGCGGCGTGAGCAAGCGACGTCCTGCTCAGAGTGCCGTTGAGCTTGAGCCGGCCTGCGGCGGCGAAGCGCTTGTCGCCGCACGCCCTCGCCTCAGTGCGAGCCCGGTTGACCAGTTCCAGCACGCGCTCCGCGACGGCGTCCGACGCTTCGGCGGCCGGCGGCGAAAACGGCTCGGCGAGAGCGATCCAGGTCTCCCGCGTCCGCTGGTGGACGCCTATTTCGCTGAAGCCGGGGTCGATGAGATACGCACAGGAGTCTCCGGCCACGACGTCGGCGACGGACTTTGCGGCTGGATCGCCTTGCACCCGTATCAGCGCCGATCGGCTCGCGCGGTAGCCGGCCGCCGCCAGCGCATCCCCCAAAGGCAGGCGCTCGGCGCGCTTCGCCGCTTGCGCGAGCTGCGCGTCCTCGCGCAGCGGTGGCGCGGCCCCGGGCCTGCCGCCGCAGCCGTGGGCGCGCAGGGAGTTCAGCGCATTCACCAGCTCGGGGCTTGCGCCGGCGGGCGACGCAATTCCCGCGCAGACCGCCGCGGCGGCCGCCATCGCGAGGGCGCGCGGGCTCCTGAACATCGCTGTGGACCTGCCGGCCATTCCATCGTGAATCTTATCCGCTGTGAACGGGTTTCGGTATATCGTATCGTCGCGAGCAGCAAGGTCGGCTGAAGGAGGCTTCCGTGTACCTCATCG
>VBDM01000398.1 GCA_005881355.1 Betaproteobacteria bacterium | reverse complement strand
CGGGTAGGACGGCGGGCCGATTTTGCTGTTCGAATACGCGCCCGAGAGCTTGACCCAGGTGCGGCCCTTGTCGATGAGGCCGCGGACGATTGAATGAGACGGATGCTCGATGCCGGCCGGCAGCGGCGGGTTTGCCAGGTGATCGAACACCAGTTGGGTCGGCAGGCGCCGCAGGAGGTTCGCAAGCTCGATGATTTGCGCGCCCTCCACGTTGAACTGCACGTGCCAGCCGAGCTCCGCGACGCGTTTCGCGAGCGGCTCGATCATGTCGACCTTGACCACCGCGGTGGCCGGGTCACCCAGGGTGAAGCGGATGCCGCGCACGCCTGCGGCATGGAGCGCTTTCAACTCGGCATCCGTGACCGTCGGGTGAAGAACGGCGACGCCTCTTGCGTTCGGGCCGAGCCGCGCGATCGCATCGACCGTTACCCGGTTGTCGATGGCGTAGTTGCGCGGCTGAACGACGACGACGCGCGTCGTTCCGATCCGCTTCTGCAGCAACCGGTAATCGGACACGGTGGCATTGGACGGAGCCACCCTCGGGCTGGGAGGCATGGGAAAACGGGCGGGATCGTAGATGTGCATGTGGCAGTCGCAGGCACCCTCCGGCGCCTTGAGCTTCGGGGGCTCGGTACCGGCCGAGTTCGACACCTGCTGGCCATGGCTTTGCCGGCCGATTGCCGATGCCGTTCCGGCTATCGCCATCATCGAGGCTCTCTTGATGAAAGTACGGCGTGCGATCATGTTGATCTCCCTTTGCCCCAAAACCCGTACAAAGGATGGGGCACCCGGCGCCTGACCGTCAAGACTGTCGGTCTCAGGCGCTACGTATTCGGATATCATTTCTCTACAAGGAGGAGACCATGAAAAAATCCATCATTTCCCACGCCGTGCTCGGTTGCGCAACGGCATTGCTCGCTTCTTTCGTTACCTGGCTGGCGCTCGCGCCCGAGTCGATGTCGCTGCCGCAGGCGCACGCGCAGACGCCTCCTGCGAATACCGCAGCCCGCCAGACGCAGCTCTTCAAGACGACGATGAACGATGTGCTGGGCCGCGAAGTGACCATCCGCCGGCTCGAGCGCGATGCTGGGACCGGCAGCGGTCCGCACCGTCACCCCGGCAGCCACACCTTCGGCTATGTACTGGAAGGCACCTATGAGGTGAAGGTCGACGACGGTCCATTGCAAAAGCTCGGGCCGGGCGGAACGTTCTACGAGCCACCCGGCGCGCTGCACGCTGTTTCCAGGAACGGCAGCTCGACCCAGCCCGTCAAGTATCTGGTCATTCAGGTCTCCGATCCGACCAAACCGCAGACCGTGCCCGAGTAAGGGAATAGCTTTCCCGGCCAGGAAATGATCTCGCCATCGCGACGAAAATTTCTTTCCAGCACGGCGGCGCTGGCCGCGACGGCGCTCGCGCCCTTGCGCGCGGCGCGCGCTCAAGGCGCATCGAAGAAAACCCGGCTTGTCCTCCTCGGTACCGGCGGCGGCCCCAGGGTGATCCCGAACGGCCGCGCCAAGTCCGCGAACCTCATCGTCGCGAACGGCGTGCCCTACGTAGTGGATTGCGGCGAGGGCGTGGCGCACCAGCTGGTGCGCGCGGGGGTCGCGCTCAACACGTTGCGCTACGTCTTCATCACGCATCACCACTCGGACCACAACCTCGATTACGGCAACGTCATCTACGACAGCTGGGCCGCGGGGCTGCGCGCGCCGGTGGACGCCTACGGCCCGCCGCCGATCAAGGCGATGACAGAGGCGTATTGGCAGCTGAACCGCTTCGACATCGAGACACGTATCGGCGACGAGGGCCGGCCCGACCTGCGCAAGCTCGTCACCGCGCACGAATTCAAGGTCACCGCGGCGCGCGTGCGCCATCCTCCGATCGTTCACGCCTACGCCTACCGCTTCGATGCCCCCGATCGCTCGATCGTGATCTCGGGCGACACTACCTATTCGCCCGAACTGATCGCGCTCGCCAAGGGCGCGGACGTGCTCGTGTCGGAAGTCATGCACCTGGCTGGCTTGGAGAACCTCCTGAAGAAAGTTCCCAACGCAGCGACGCTGCGCGAGCATCTGTTGGCGAGCCACATCGTGACCGAGGACCTCGGCAAGCTGGCGGCCGCGGCGGGAGTGAAGACACTCGTCCTATCGCACCTCGTGCCGCCCGACGACAACTCCATTACCGACGACATGTGGGTGGAGGGCGTGCGCATGCACTACGGCGGCAAGGTCATCGTCGGTCAGGACCTGATGGAGATCTGAAAACGTCCCGAGTAACTAGGGAAAACTGCTATGCAAAATAGTCGCCTGATTCCGTCCGCGCTGTCACTTGCATTCCTCGTCGCGGGTTGTGCCGCCACACCCACCGTCCAGCAGGTACGCCCGATCGAAGGGGATTTGTCCCGATACGGTGTGCTCCAGGTGATTGTAGATGCGCAGCCCGAGAGCATTCGCAAGCAGAACGGCTACGTAAACACGAGCGCCGATCTGCAAAAGGAGTTCATAGCCAACGTCTCGGCCTCCGGGAAGTTCGCCACGGTCGGCGCGGAGGCTCCGGCCGGCAAGGGCCTGGAGGCGCGCCTGACCATCACGGAGTTCAGCTACGTCAGCGGCGCGGCTCGCGGCTTGACCGGCATAGGGGGCGGCCAGGCGATCCTGAACGTGACCATGACCCTTAAGGACAGGGAAACGGGGACGGTCGTCGGCATCCTCACCGCCCGCCACGCCTCGAGCGACCTCGAGGGCGCGTTTGGCGCGGTAACCAGCCGCCAGCTTTCCGCGATC
>VBDM01000401.1 GCA_005881355.1 Betaproteobacteria bacterium | reverse complement strand
GGCGAAAGTGCGCCCGCGCAGCAGCTCCAAGGCCTCGGGCCGCTCGGACACGATGTCCGCGACGGCATCGGCGATCGATTGGTAGGCTTCGTCGTACTCCACTTCGGTGACCGGCGCAGAGAAGCCGAGCTCAGTGACAAAAAGCTCGTCCCGCAGGCTCGAGGGGTCTATATAGTCCGGCAAGCCGGTCCGATCCTGGAGCGAAAAGCCGGACAGATCGGGGAAGCGGCCGAACACCGCTCCGATTCGGGCCGAGAGTTCTGCCTCGACGCGGGTGGACCGCGGATTCGGATTCATGGTCTGCGGCATCTCCGTAGGTTTTGTCTGACTCCGTAAACTCCGTTCGATTGCTAGGCTATCGTCGTCCCGCCACCGGCCCAATCAGGCAATTCCCGGGAAGGGCTTTCCAAAAACCTGAATGGGACTCCGAGCCCATGGCTTCTTTAACGCAATTTCCGGGCCTGTCGATGACCGCTGTTCGGAGACACGCCGCGCGGAAGAGCGTGACAAATTCACGGCTTCGCTTAAGACCGTCCGGTCCCGGTCCGACCTACAATAGGCGCGCACAAACGGTAGGATTCAGGGTGCCCGGGATGTCAATCCGCTTGCTTGCATTCGTCACCGCCGCCCTCGCCGCGGTGCCTCTTCCCGCGCCGGCGCAATTCCCTTCGACGAGCTCGGGGGCTTACCCCTCGCGGCCGGTGAAGATCGTCGTGCCGACCTCCCCGGGCGGCGCGACCGACGCGTTCTCGCGCGCCCTGGCGCCGCGCTTGTCCGAAATCTGGGGACAGCCGGTGCTGGTCGAGAATCGCCCCGGCGCAAACCAGATCCTCGGCGCCGACTACGTGTCGAAGTCGGCGCCCGACGGCGCGACGCTCCTCGTCTCGGACGCCTCCTCGTTCGTGATCAACCCGCACCTGTACAAGAAGCTGCCCTACGACGGCCTGAACGGTTTCACGCCGATCACCGTGCTGGTGCGTTTCCCGTGGGTGATCGCGGTGCACGCTTCGGTGCCGGCGAACACTTTCCAGGAATTCGTCGCGCTCGCGAAAGCGAAGCCCGGCTCGCTCTCCTACGGCTCCTTCGGCCTGGGCTCCTCGGCGCACATCAGCGTGGATCACCTCAAGAACCTGCTCGGCGTCGATATCGTGCACGTGCCCTACAAGGGCGCGGGACCCGCGGTGACCGATCTGCTTTCCGGCCGGATTCAGATGATGATGGTCACGCCGCTCCTGGTCGAGCCGCACGCGCGCGCGGGAAAGCTGAAACTCATCGCCGCGGCGACCGCGCAGCGCATTCCCGCGCTCCCCGAGCTTTCCACGGTCGCCGAATCCGGCGTCCCCGGCTTCGAGGCGGGAACGTGGTTCGCTCTGATGGGGCCCGCGGGCATGCCGCGCGAGACCGTCGCCAGGATCTACGGCGACGCGATGAAAATCCTCGACAACCCGGCGTTTCGCGAGCAGTACGTGACACGGCAGTGGTTCGACAAATCCGAATACGCGCGCTGGGACAGGCTGTTCAAACTTTCGCGCGGGAGCGTCGAGTAGCCGCGCCCGGACGCCGCCTTCAGCCGGGGTGGACCGCGAGCGTCCCCGGAATCAAAGCGCAGTGATAGAGTGCGTGACGCACCGGCCGCGGATGCGTTCGGAAAAAGAGACCGGCCGGGCGCGAAGGTTCTTTGAAGGAGGAGGGAAATTGGAAGTCGCAGTCATAGGCGGCGGTATAGGCGGTCTCACGCTCGCGCTTTATCTGCACGCGAACGGCATCCGCTGCCGCGTGTACGAGGCGGCCGCAGAATTCAAGCCGCTCGGGGTCGGCATCAATCTTTTCCCGCACGCGATGCGCCGGCTCTTCGAGCTGGGATTGGGCGAGGCGATCGCGCGCGTCGGCGTCGAAGCGCGCGAATTCACCTTCTTCAACCAGTACGGCCAGTTGATCTACAGCGAGCCCTGCGGGCGCTACGCCGGCTACGAGTTTCCCCACTACTCGTTTCACAGGGCCGACCTGCATGAAGTTCTGCGCGACGCGGTCAAGACGCGCATCGGCGCTGACGCCGTCGTCATGTCCCACAATTGCTGCGGGGTCGATCAGGACGAAAGCCGCGTCACGCTGCGCTTCGAGCACACGGTGAGCGGCGAGCCGCTCGCGCCGGTGCGCGCCGACGCGGCGGTCGCGTGCGACGGATTCCACTCGGCGGTGCGGCGGCAGTTCTACCCGAACGAAGGCCGGCCGAGCTTCGGCGGCATCAACCTGTGGCGCGGCGTGACGCGCGGCAAACCCTTTCTCACCGGCGCGAGCGTCACGCGGGCGGGCCCCCTGCGCACCGGCAAGCTCGTGGTGTACGCGGTGCGCAATCATCCCGACGGCACGCAGACGCTCAACTGGTCCTGCGAGGTGAAAAAGGACAGCTGGGCCGAGAACGACTGGAACCAGCGCGGGAGCCTCAAGGACTTCATCGGCTACTACCTCGACTGGCGCTTCGACTGGCTGGACGTTCCGGACATGCTGCGCCGCGCGGAGTTCGTGCTCGAGTACCCGATGGTCGATCGCGATCCGGTCGAGCGCTGGAGCTTCGGGCGCGTGACGCTGCTCGGCGACGCGGCGCACCCGATGTACCCACGCGGCGGCAACGGCGGGGCGCAGGCGATTCTCGACGCCGAGCGGCTCGCGCAGCTGCTCGAGGCCTCGCGCGATCCGGCGGCCGCGTTCCGGGCCTACCAGGCGGACCGCCTTCCGAAGACCACGCCCATCGTCCTCACCAACCGCACCGCGCCCCCCGACCTGATCATCGAGACGGTGGATTCGATCACCGGCGGGAAGCCCTTCCGGCACATCGAGGACGTGATCGGCCGGGAGACGCTGGTCGAGATCTCCGAGCGCTACAAGCAGATCGCGGCGTGGGACCTCGACTCGGTCAACCGCTGAGTCGCCGTGGATGGCATACTGACCGCCCGTACCGCTGCAGCACCGGCTTCGAGCGCCTGAAAGGAGGCAACCATGAAGAGCAAGTCCGTGCCGCGCCTGATCGTTCTCGCCGCGGCGTGGCTCGGCGGGGTGACGCTCGCGCTCGCCCAGTCCCCTCAAGCGGGCTATCCGACGAAAGTAGTGAAGATCCTCGCGCCGTATTCGAGCGGTGCGGGCCCCTCGATATTCATGCGCATCATGGGCGACAAGCTCGCGAAAGCCTGGGGCCAGCAGGTGATCGTAGACTCCCGGCCCGGTGCGAGCGGCTTCATCGCCATCGAGGCGGCGAAAAACGCGGCGCCCGACGGCCACGAGCTGCTCATCGTCAGCAACGCGCACGTGGCCATCAACCCGGCGCTGTACAAGAAGCTGCCCTACGACACGGA
>VBDM01000400.1:568-3008 GCA_005881355.1 Betaproteobacteria bacterium | reverse complement strand
GGAACATGGGACAGCAGATCCCGCTGCAGACGCGCGTCCTGATCGAAGTGTCGGCGTTCCTCGTCAACTACTGGTGGGCGGTCCTCGCCGCGCCCGCGATCCTGGTCGTCGGCGTCAAGCTCGCCGCCCGGGCCAACCCTGTGGTGCGCTATCAGCTCGATCGCCTTAAGCTTTCGCTCCCGGTAGCGGGCGAGATCGTGCGCAAGATCATCCTGTCGCGCTTCGCCAGCGTCTTCGCACTGATGTACTCCTCGGGGATCACCATCCTGGACGCGATCCGCAGCTCCGAGGAGACCGCCGGCAATCTGGTCATCCAGGAGGGGCTGAAACTCGCCGGAGAGCGGATCGGCGAAGGCAAGAACGTCACCGCGGCGTTCCAGGAGGTCGGTCTTTTCCCGCCGCTCGTGGTGAGGATGCTCCGGGTGGGCGAGTCGACCGGCGCGCTCGACAAGGCGCTCCTCAACGTGTCCTACTTCTACAACCGGGAAGTGCGCGAGTCGATCTCCAAGATCCAGGTCATGATCGAGCCGGCGCTGACGGTGCTTCTCGGCGCGATCCTCGGCTGGGTGATGCTCTCCGTTCTCGGGCCGATCTACGACGTCATTACCAAGATCAAGATGTAGCCCCATGCCGAGCAAACGTCTTTGCTACTTGACCTCCCACGGGGTCACCGCCTATTCGTGGGAAAGGGGCGAGCTGCGCAAGGAAAGCGCATTCCAGACCAGCGAGGAAGGCGTCGCCGAATTCTCCAGGTACGTCGCCGGCGCCGCGAAGAGCCTTTTCTACGTGCTCGCCGACGTCGTGGAAGAGGATTTCTTCCAGGAGAACATCCCCTACGTGCGCGGCGGGGATCGGCGCGCGCTGCTCGCGCGCAAGCTCGCCCAGCGTTACCGCGACACCTCGCTCGCCATTGCGCTCCCGCTCGGCTCCGAGATCCACTCGGGGCGGCGCGAGGAGCGGATTCTTTACACGTCCTTTACCAACACGCAGCAATTCCAGCCCTGGCTCGAGGCTCTGCGCTCGAACGACGCCCGCGTGGCCGGCGTATTTTCGGTGGCGCTCGCCGCGGCCCGGGTGGGAAGGCGCCTGGGGTTCAAGGGGGCCCGGTACGTCTTGGTGAGCCTCCAGCAGGCCGGATTGCGGCAGAGCTACTTCGAGAACGGCCGCGTGCGCTTTTCGCGCCTCGGCCGCGTGGACTTCTCCGATCCCACGGCGATCGCCCAGGATTGCGCGGCCGAATCGGTCCGCATCCACCAGTACCTCGTCAACACCCGCATCCTGCCGCGCGACGCGCCGCCGCTCGACGTGCTGGTGCTCGCGCCGAGCGAGCGCAAAGCGCTTTACGATGCGGCCTGCGTCAACTCGGCGCGGCTGCAGTTCCACGTCCACGACTTCGATACGGTGGGCAGGAGCGTGGGCCTCAGATCGGTGCCGGCCGAGACGCTCGCCGAGGGCCTGTTCCTGCATGTGCTCGCCGGTTCACCTCCCCGCGAACAGTTCGCCGGCGACAGCCTGCGGCGTTTTTATAACCTGTGGCGCGCGCGGGTGGGCTTGGTCACGGCCGGGGTGGCGACATTCGGATTTTGCCTCCTGTCCACCGCGGTGAGTCTTCTTGATATCCACCAGGTCAACGAGCAAGCCGAGGCGGACCTCCGCCAAGAAGCGCGCGCGTCGGAGGAGTACGCGCGGCTGCAGAAGAGGTTCCCCAAGACGCCGACTTCCTCCGAGAACCTGAAAGCCATCGTCAAGAACTATCATGCGCTGCTGCGGCAGAGCGCCTCGCCCGGCAACATGTTCGTCGAGATCAGCGAAGCGGTGACGGCCCTGCCCCAGATCGAGATCGACAGGATCGACTGGGAGATCGGCTCGAAGGCGCCTGCGGGCCGCGGGGCGCCCAACGCGCAGCCCGCCCCGACGGCTTCTGATCGTGCCTCAGGCTTCGGACTTCCGCGCCGTCACTGCGCTGGTCAACCAATTCACCGAGATGCTGCGCCGGCGGCCGGGCACCGAAGTCACCCGCACCCAGCTGCCGTTCGACATCAACGCCGAAAAAAGCCTGAGCGGCGACATCGGCGCGGCCAGGGCGGAGGAAGTGCCGACATTTTCGGTGCTCGTAAGCAAGCGGAGGGGCACGTGAAAATCGCCCGCGACGACCTCAAGCGGCTGCGCACGCCGCTCGCCCTGGCCGTAGTGCTGTTCGCGCTCGGCGCAACCAGCCTGGTCGTGAGCGAGCACTATCGCGATGAGGCGAAAAAAGCCCGCGACCTAACCCGCATGAGCCGCGTAGCGGCCCAGGAGCGGGTGTCCAAGGTTTCAGAAGAAGAGCGCGAGATGCGCGAAAACCTCGTCTACTACGAACGGATGCGCCGGAGCGGCATGCTGGGCGAGCAGAACCGGCTCGACTGGATCGACTCGATCGCGAAGATAAAGAACGACCGGA
>VBDM01000400.1:0-263 GCA_005881355.1 Betaproteobacteria bacterium | reverse complement strand
GCAATGCCGCTGCTCGCGACCGCGTTTTTGTTCGGGCTCGCCCCGAGGCCGGCTGCGGCCTACGAAAACCTCGGACGGTTGTTCCTTACCCCGCAACAGCGCCAAGATCTCGATCGACGCCGCCAGGCGAACGTCCAGGAGTCCGCGGCGACCGGGGACAGCCAAGTCACGGTGAACGGTCAGGTGTCGCGCTCCTCGGGCAGGTCCACAATCTGGATCAACGGCGTCCCGCAGGAAAACACGAGACAACCCCGAGACCCGGC
>VBDM01000399.1:3048-6908 GCA_005881355.1 Betaproteobacteria bacterium | reverse complement strand
CCATGACGCGCGGCACGATCAGCGCGGCGAGGATGCCGAGAATCACGATGACGACGAGGATCTCGATCAGCGTGAAGCCGCTTGCGCGGCGCAAGGACATGGAAAATCTCTTCATGACGGCCCCGGGGTGTTGCGCGGCCTATATTGTGCTCGATTCCCGACCCCGCGGGAACCGGGGCGGCGCCGCCGCATCAGCGCACCAGCTGATTCATCTCGAAAATCGGCAAGAGGATCGCGACCACCACGAACAGCACCACCATCCCCATGGCGAGGATCAGGAGCGGCCCGAGCAGCGCCGTGAGCCCGCGGATCCAGTTCTCCAGCTCGCGCGACTGCGCTTCGGCCGCGCGCACGAGCATGGTGTCCAGCCGCCCGGTCGCCTCTCCGCTCGCGATGAGATGGATCACGAGCGGCGGGAACAGCTTCGCCGCGCCGAGCGAGGGCGCGAGCGCCGCGCCTTCGCGCACGCGCCGCACCGCCTCGTCCACGGCGGCGCGCATCGGCAGGTTGGTGAGCACCGCCGCGGCGGACTGCAGCGAGGCGAGCAGCGGCACGCCGCTCGCCGTGAGGATGCCCAGCGTGTCGGCAAAGCGCGCCGCGTTGACCCCGCGGATGAGGCGCCCTACGAGCGGCACGCGCAGCAGCCACCCATGCCATCGATGGCGCCTCGCCGGGTCGCGCAGCAGGAGCTTAGCCGCGATGAACGCTCCGACCAGTCCGGCAAGCCACCCTACGCCGCTCGAGCGGACGAAATCGCTGATCGCGATGAGGATGCGCGTCACCAGGGGCAGCGCCTGACCGAGGTTGGCGAACACGCGCGTCACCTTGGGGACGACGTAAACGAGCAGGAGCGCCACCACCGCAAACGCGACCACGATCACGAGCACCGGATAGATGAACGCGATGACGACATTGTCGCGCAAGGCTTCGCGGTTCTCGGTGTAGTCGGCGAGGCGCTCGAGCACGTCGCCCAGCCGCCCGGATTGCTCGCCCGCCTCGACCATGGCGCGATAGATCTGCGGAAACGAGTCGGGATACTCGGCGAGGCTGCGCGAGAGCGACTGGCCCTCGAGCACGCGCGCCCGCACCGCGGCGAGGAGCCTGCGCGCGCGCGCCGAGTCGCTCTGCTCGATGAGCACGTTGAGGCACTCCTCGATGGTGAGCCCGGCGCGGACCAGCGTCGCGAACTGGCGCGTCAGGAGCGCGAGTCCGACCCGGTTGCGCCGCCGTCGAACGTATGCCCTCGACCGCGAGCGGCGCGAGGCCGCGTTCGCGCAGCAGCGATCTCGCGTGGCGCTCGGTGTCCGCCTCGATCACCCCGCGCGTCTCGCGCCCGGTCGCGTCCAGCGCGTTGTACTCGAAGCCCGACATGCCCCGTCCGGATGCTTACCCGCGCCCTTCGCGGCTCATTCGCGAGACACTCGCAGCACTTCCTCGAGGCTGGTCTCGCCCGAGCGTACCCAGCGCAATCCGTCCTCGCGCAGGCCCTTCATGCCGCCGCGGCGCGCGTGCTCGCGCAGGTCGGCCTCGGCGGCGCGATCGTGGATCAGGCGCCGCGCCTCGTCGTCGACCAGGAGCAGCTCGAAAATTCCGCTGCGGCCCTGGTAGCCCGTGAACGTGCACGCCTCGCAGCCGTCGGCCGTATAGAGCAGCTTCGCGGCGCCGTTCCCGTTCGAGAGCAGCCGGCGCTCGGCGGCGTCGGGCGGGTGCGATTTGCGGCACGCCGGGCACAGGCGCCGCACCAGCCGCTGCGCGAGCACGCCGAGCAGGCTCGAGGCGACCAGGAACGGCTCGATCCCCATGTCGACGAGCCGGACTACCGCGCCGGCGGCGTCGTTGGTGTGCAGGGTCGCGAGCACGAGGTGGCCGGTCAAGCTCGCCTGCACCGCGATCTGCGCGGTCTCCAGGTCGCGTATCTCCCCGATCATCACCACGTCCGGGTCCTGGCGCAGGATGGCGCGCAGCGCCCGCGCAAAGGTGAGCTCGATGCGCGGGTTGACCTGGGTCTGGCCGACGCCGTCGAGATCGTATTCGATCGGGTCCTCGACGGTGACGATGTTGGTGCGCTTGGCGTCGAGCTGGCCGAGCGCGGCGTAGAGCGTCGTGGTCTTGCCGGAGCCCGTCGGGCCGGTGACGAGGATGATGCCGTGCGGCTGCCGGACGAGCTCGCGCAGGGAGGCAAGCGTCGTGTCGGCCATGCCCAGACTCGTGAGGTCGAGCCTTCCGGCCTGCTTGTCGAGCAGGCGCAGCACCACGCGCTCGCCGTGAGCGGTCGGCAGGATCGAGACGCGCACGTCGACCGAGCGCCCGGCCAGGCGCAGCGCGATGCGGCCGTCCTGCGGCTGGCGCTTCTCGGCGATGTCCAGCCGCGCCATGATCTTGATGCGCGACACGATCACGCCGTGCACCACCTGCGGCGGCTCGAGCACGTCGCGCAGCATCCCGTCCCTGCGGAAGCGCACCACCGAGCGACGGTCGAAGGCCTCGATGTGGATGTCGGAGGCGTTCTCGCGCACCGCTCGCGAGAAGAGGGCATTGATCAACCGCACGATCGGCGCGTCGTCCTCGCTCTCGAGCAGGTCGGCGACTTTCGGCAGGCTCTCGGCGAGCGCTGCGAGGTCGGGATTCGCGTCGAGATCGGTGACGATGTCGGCGGCGTGCGAGGCGCCGCGCTCGTAGGCGCGGGCGAGCGCCGCGTCGAAGGCCTCTTTCGCGAGCTCCCTCAGCGCGAGCGGCCCGCCGAGCGAGCGCTGCACCTCGGCCAGCACCGCGGCGCGCACGCCCGGCCGGACCCAGATCTCGAAGCCCTGCTCGAGCTGCCGCGCGCTGATCACGCCGTGGCGCTTGGCGAAGGCGTAAGGCAGTCGCTCGACCGCGCGCGCATCAGGCGAAAGGGCGCTCGAGGACATGTCCATGGCTTTATCGGGCCGGCGCGGGCGCGGCGCTTGGGAGCTTGCGCCGGGGGCGAGGGAGGAGACCCTTCGGAATTCTGCCCGGGTGTCTGCGGCGTCGGCGCGGCGGGAGGCTCGGGCTGCACGGGCTCCATGCGATCGTATATGTCTTCGCGCTCGGGACCCTCGCCGCGCGTGTAGCCGCGCAGATATTCATAACGGTCCTGCGTCACGCGATAACCGTCCTCGACCGAGCGGATGATCACCGGCCGGAGGAAGATCATCAGGTTGGTGCGCTTGCGCTCCTCGCTCTTGAAGCGGAACAGCGCGCCCAGAAACGGAATGTCGCCGAGCAGCGGAACCTGCTGCGTGGTCACGGTCAGGGTGTTCTGGATCAGCCCGCCGAGCACGATGGTATTGCCGTCGTCGACCACGACCTTGGTTTCGAGCGAGCGCTTGGTGGTGACCAGATCGCTCGCGCCGGCGCGCGCAGTCGGGTCGATGTTCGAGACCTCCTGATAGATCTCGAGCCGGATGGTCGAGCCCTCGGAAATCTGCGGCTTGATGCGCAAGGTGAGGCCCACGTCGCGGCGCTCGATCGTCTGGAAGGGATTCACCGCCCCCACCCCTCCGGCGGCGGCAGTCGTCGCCGCCGCGAAACTGCCGGTTACGAAGGGCACGTTCTGCCCGATGACGATTTTCGCCTGGTAGTTGTCCAGCGTGAGGAGATTCGGCGTCGAGAGAATGTTGCCGAGGTTGTTCGACTGGAGCGCCCGCGCGAGCGCGCCGAGACTCCTCACGGTAGTGCCGTTCGGCAACGTGATGGTGTCGCCGAGCACCCCGACCGTCAGCCCCGCGCCGACCGACTCGACCCCAGTCGCCAACCCGACGATGCTTGGATTCGCCGCGGGAAAATTGGCCGCGGCGCCGACCGTACGCGAGCCGACCCCTCTCGCTCCGGCCCATTGG
>VBDM01000399.1:0-2981 GCA_005881355.1 Betaproteobacteria bacterium | reverse complement strand
ACCGTGCGCAGGTTGTTGTACACGGTGTCGGAGGCGTTGATGATGATCGAATTGGTCGCTTCGTCCGCCTGGATGAGCGAGGGGGCCGCCGCACCGGAGGCGCCCGGCGGCCGGGCGCCGACCCCCGCCGGCGCGCCGGGGGCGCCCGCCGCGGCGGCGGAAAGCATGCCGCGCAGCACCTCGACCAGCTTCAGGGCCTCTGCGTGTCTCAGATAGATCACGCGCGTGCTGCCCATGGCGCGCGCGGGGACGTCGAGCTTTTCGATGAGCGCGCGCAGCTGCGCGATGCGCCCGGGATTGTCCGAGCGCAGCAGCAGGCTGTTGGTGCGCGTGTCCGGCACCACCGAGAAGCGGTCGCCTCCCGCGGCGATCTGCGTCTGGGGGGCGCCCGGGACCCCGGGGGTGGCGACGCCCGATCCGGAGAGGCGCACCACCAGCTCCGCGAGGTCGATGGCCGAGGCGTTCTGCAGCGGGACCACGATGACTGCCGTGCCCGCCGGCACGTCGATGCGATCGAGGATGCGCAGCAGCCGCCGCACGTACAGAGAGCTGGCTGGTCGGGGACATCAGCGGGCGCAGCACGTTCTGCAGCTGCGACACCGCGACGTGCTGCCCGATGGCGACGTGGGTGACGATCTGCTCGCCGCCGCGCGGCGGCCCGTCCTGCTCGTTCACCGGCGCCGACGCCTTCGCCTCGGCGACCGGGATGATGCGCACCGAGCCCTCCGGCCCGTCGACCGCGGTGAATCCTTGAGCCTTCAGTGCCGAGAGGAACACTTGGTAGGCAGCCGCGACCGCCATGGGCCGAGACGAGACGATGGTGACCTGGCCCCTCACGCGCGGATCGATCAGGATATTCCTGCCGGTCATCTGCGACATCGACTTCACCACCGCCTGCAGGTCCGAGGATTGGAAAACGAGGAGCACCTCGCCCGGTCGCGGCCCGGCCCGGATTCCGGCGGGCGAGGCTGCCGAGGGCAGGGAGGGTGCAGCCGGCGCGGCGGGGAACGTTGCCGGGGGCGGGGAAGGTGCGACCGGGGTGTCGGCCGGCTGCGCTGCGGCGGCCTGGGCCCCGAGCGCGAGCAGGCCGGCGAGAATTCGCGGGACGATCGCGGGAATGTGCGGGTGTCTCATGCGTGCGAAAGAATCCGTCGGCGCCCGGTCCGTCAGCGCATATCGTAGTACAGCGTCTCGGAACGGCCCTGGCGCTGCACGTCCACGAGCACGCGCTCGGGCCGAACTGCTGGTAGAGCCGCATCAAGTCGTCCATGTTGGTGATGGGCTGGCCGTTGACGTTGCGGATCACGTCGCCGGGACGCAAGCCCAGCTTCTCGTACAGGCTGCCGCTCTGCACCTCGCGCACGAGAAACCCCCCGCCGCCCGGGTTCGGCACGATCAGCGCCTGGCTCAGGAATTCCGGCCGGCCGAGCTGCTGCTGCAGCTGGCGCCGGTCGACCACCTGCCGGTCGGCGCCGAGCGGCTGCACGATCGGGGACGTCATGGCGGCGCCCGCGGCCCCCGGCGTCTCATCCGCGTCTTTCATGACCACCGCCTCGCGCGCGCCGCCGCGGACGATGACGATGCGGTCGCGCAACACGCTCTCGAGGCGCGCGCCGGGAACGACGTCTTCGCCGACGCAATACGCCGACTCGGGCTGGCCCTGCACGATCACGAGCGCGCAGCCGCCGGAGGCGCGCACGACGACGCCCGTCAGCGTGATGTTCAGATTGCTGCGGGCGAGGCGCGCCTCGGCCGCGGGGTCCCTCGATGGAGCCGCGGCGCGCCCGAAGGGCTGCGCGCTCGCGAGCGCGCGCAGGTCGGCGAGATCGGCGCCGCCCGCGCGCGAGACCGCCGGTGAGCCCGGCTGCACGATGCGCCAGGTCCCCTGCGCGAGTCCCCAGCACAGCGCGAGGAGCGCGGCGACCGTCGCCGCGACCTGCACCGCGCGGTGCGCGAACACCGCCTCGATTCCCGCGGTGGACGGGATCAGGCGGTGCGCGAAAAATGCCGAAGGCTGCAGCTTCAGTAGCACTCCACTCAGCGCCGGAACGACAGGCACAGCCCCTTTTGATTCAAACCGTTGATTTTACACGAGAGCGAGGTTCCCGCGGGCGCCAGAGAGGCGCAGATGATCCGACCGGACCCATTGAGCCCGAGTTCCGGCCTCAGGGGCTCCGTCTCCGGATTCGTCTTGTTACCCGCTGTGCCGCCGGTGTCATAATCCCGCGCACAGCTTCCGGACGAGGCAAACCATGATCACCCCCCGAGCCGCGCGCATGCTCGCGCGCTACAACCACTGGGCGAACAAGCTCATTTTCGACGCCGTCGCCGAGCTGCCGCAAGGCGAGGCGACCAAGGAGCGGCCCAGTCTCTTCAAGAACATGGTCCACACGCTCAACCACAACTACGTCATCGACCTGATCTGGCAGGCGCATCTCGAGGGGCGCGAGCACGGGTTCGGCGCGCGCAATACGCCCGGGCATCCTCCGCTCGCGGAGCTGTGGAGAAAGCAGCACGCGATCGACGAGTGGTACATCGCCTGGAGCGACAAGCTGTCCGAGGCCGCCCTGGGCGAAGACGTGCATTTCACCCTGATCGGCGGGAACAAGGGGGTGATGACTCGCGCGGAAATCCTGCTCCACGTCGTCAATCACACGAGCTACCACCGCGGCTTCGTCGCCGACCTCTTCTACCAGGTGCCGGGCGCGCGCCCGCCGACGACCGACCTGCCGGTGTACCTCAGGGAAAACGCCACAGCGAAAGCCGCCTGAGAGGCCCTTCACTTCGATTTCCCGGAATCGCCGGCCTTGCGGGCGCGCTGTTCGGACGAAGGCACGGCATTGGGGGAATCGTAGCCCGACCACACGTGCTTCTTCATGGTCTCGGCGTCGGCGACCTTCGCGATCGCCCTTCGATGCATCCAGTTGCCCAAGGCCCTTCCGAGCCTGCTCATTACCCACACGGCGAGGAATGCGACGACG
>VBDM01000004.1 GCA_005881355.1 Betaproteobacteria bacterium | reverse complement strand
CGCCCACCGCCGACTTGAACATCTCCCCCGAGATGTGCGACTGGATGCCTTTGCCGCCCGAGCCGAAGTTGAGCTTGGCGGGCTGCGCGCGGGCGAGCGCGACGAGCTCGCTCACGCTCTTCGCCGGCACCGAAGGGTGCACGACCAGCACCTGCCCCGCGCTCGCCACCATAGAGACCGGCGCGAAGTCTCCCAGCGGATCGTAGCGCAGGCTCTTGAACAAATGAACGTTGTTCACGAGCGTGCTGCTGCTCGATATCAGGATGGTGTAGCCGTCGGGAGCGGCCCTGGCGGCGGCTTCGTGGCCGATGTTGCCCGAGGCGCCGGGGCGGTTGTCCACGGTTACCGGCTGCCCGAGGCCCTCGGCGAGCTTTGAGCCCAGCAGCCGGCACAGCACGTCGGTCGACCCGCCGGGAGGAAACGGCGCCATGAACCTGATCGGCCGGCTGGGGTAGGAGGTCTGCGCGTGCGCCGCGCCCGCGGCAAGCGCGCAAAAAACCGCCAGGAGAAATTTCCGCATGTCTCCCCCCGTGAGTTTGAATTTCCGGCTAGGTCCCGGAATACGCGCAGCCGTGGCGGCAGGATTCGCGCCGCACTTCCACGCGCGCGAGCGCCGGAAGATCGGGCGTGAGCTGGTTCCAGATCCATACGGCGATGTTCTCGAGGCTCGGGACCTCGAGGCCGTCGACGTCGTTCAGGTATTTGTGGTCGAGCCGTTCGCGCAAGCGCAGGCAGCGCGCCTCGACTTCGCCCAGGTCGGCGATGAACCCCGTTTTCGAATCGACGCGCCCGGAGAGCACGACGCGCGCGACGAAGGAATGCCCGTGCAGCCCGTGATAAGGGTGGCCTTCCGGAACTCCGGGAAAGCGGTGCGCCGCGTCGAACGTGAATTCCTGGTAGATCTCCATTCGGCCTTACCTTATTCCGAGAAATTTATGCGTCTGCAGGCTCAGGCGCCACTTCGGGTGCTCCATGCAGTAGGCCACCGCCCGCTCAGTGTTCGCGCGGACCTCGGGCCCGTCCATCGGCTGCAGCAGGAAGTGCTCGAACGAGAGGCTCTCATAGGCCGAGGGCGAGGCGCCCGCCTGCGGATAGACGAGCTTCAGCTCGTTTCCCTCCCGCAGCTTGAGCGGGGCATCGGCCTTGGGGCTCACGCACACCCAGTCGATCCCGGCGGGCAGCTCGAGCGTGCCGTTCGTCTCGATCGCAACGAGGAAGCCCCGCGCGTGCAGCGCGTCGATGAAGGGCCTGTCGACCTGGAGCGCCGGCTCGCCGCCGGTCAGGACGGCGAACCTGCGCGCGCTCTCCTTTTCGGGCCACAGCCGCTCGATCGCCGCGGCAAGCGCCTCCGCCGTCTCGTACTTTCCGCCGGAGGTACCGTCCACGCCGACGAAATCCGTGTCGCAGAACCTGCACACGGCGCTTGCGCGGTCCTTTTCGTGCCCGGACCACAGGTTGCAGCCGGCGAAACGGCAAAAGACCGCGGGGCGGCCGGCGTTCATGCCCTCGCCCTGCAGCGTGTAGAAAATCTCCTTCACCTGGTACATGCGCGATCCCTAGGCGCTGCGCCTCGCCGCGCGCGCCGCGTTGTAGCCCGCGTAGCCGTCCTTTCTGAGCTTGCAGGCGGGGCATTCGCCGCAGCCCCTGCCCCACTCGTTCCGCTCCCGGTTGCCGAGATAGCAGGTGTGGGTGTGCTCGATGACGATATCGACGAGCGGCTGGCCGCCGAGCTCCTCCGCCATCTTGAAAGTCGCGGCCTTGTCGATCCACATGAGCGGCGTCTCGATGGTGAAGCGCCGGTCCATGCCCAGTCCGAGCGCGACCTGCAGCGCCTTCAAGGTGTCGTCCCGGCAGTCCGGGTAGCCGGAAAAATCCGTCTCGCACATGCCGCCCACGAGCACCCGCACGCCCTTGCGATACGCAAGGGCCGCCGCGGCGGTGAAGAAAAGGAGATTGCGGCCCGGGACGAAGGTGTTGGGCAGGCCCGATTCGGTCATCCCGATCGCGACGTCGTGCGTCATGGCGGTCGCGCCGAGCGAACGGATCACGTCGAGATCGAGCACGTGGTCGTCTCCGAGCTTCCTCGCCCACGCCGGGAAGCGCTTGCGCAGCTCCGCGATGACGACCGGCCGGCAGTCGAGCTCGACCGCGTGGCGCTGGCCGTAGCGGAAGCCGATCGTCTCGACGCGCGCGAAATTCGCGAGCGCCCAGGCGAGGCAGGTCGTCGAGTCCTGCCCGCCGGAGAAAAGCACGAGAGCTCGCTCGCGCATGGGCGGCTACGAAACTACGGGCTGCGGCACCGGGGGAAGTATAGTCTCGTCTCGCGCCGGCCGGCGGCAAGATGTTAAAGTCTCGCCATGGCAAGCTGGAAACGGATAAGCGCCTCGCTGCTGTGCGCGGCGCTCGTCGGCCCAGCGGCGGCGCAGCCCGGCGGCAAGGTGATGCGGATCGTCGTGCCGTTCGCGGCGGGCGGCGCGCGCGAGGTCCTGGCGCGCACCTTCTACAGCGAGCTGGGCGCGGCCCTCGGGCAGACGGCGATCATCGACAACCGTCCCGGAGCGGGCGGCGCAATCGGCACGGCGAGCGTGGCGCGAGCGGCGCCCGACGGCCAGACCCTCGTCTTCGCCGCCTCGAGCCACAACGTCACGGCGCTGCTCGGCGCGAACCCGCCGTATGATCCGATCCGCGATTTCGCCGGCGTCGCCAACATCGGCATGCAGAGCTACGTGCTGATGGCGAGCGCGGCGGTTCCCGCGAAGACCGTCGCCGAGCTCCTCGAGTACGCAAGAGCGAATCCCGGAAAGCTCAACTACGCCTCGGCAGGACACGGCAGCTCGAGCCATCTCGCGATGGCCTATTTTGCGGCGCTCGCGGGCCTGGACATGGTGCACATCCCGTTCAAGTCCACGCAGGACGCGAACAACGACGTGCTCGCCGCGCGCTCGCACGCGGTGATCGTGCCCAACGTCGGCGCGATTCCCTTCGCGAAGGACGATCGCATCCGCCTCCTGGGGGTCACCTCGCGCGGCCGCTCCGCGTTCCTGCCCGGGGTGCCGGCGATCGCGGCGAGCGGCGTTCCGGGATACGGGTTCGACTCGTGGTTCGGGCTGCTCGCGCCGGCGCGCACGCCTCGGGCCCTGATCGAGCGCATCAACGCGGAAGTGGCGAAGCTCCTCGAGAACCCGGTCATCCTCGGGCGGCTCGCGAGCCAGGGCGTCGAGCCGCGCCCCTTGAGCCCCGGGGCGTTCGAGCGGCTCATCCGCGAGGACTACGAGGACATGGCCAAGGTGGTGAAAGCCGTGGGGCGCATCGAATGAGGGCGCGTTACGGCGAGTGAAACACTCAATAACAAAAACGGGGGAAAAGAGATGCAGGGACGGGTGATAGACATCCACGCGCACGTAGTCGCGGCGGACACGACGCGCTATCCCTTCACGCCACTGGGCGGGCATCAGTCGGACTGGTCGCGCGAGCGCCCGGTGAGCTTCGAAAGAATGATCGCCGACATGGACGAGGCCGGCATCGCCAGGGCGGCGCTCGTTCAGGCCTCGACCTGCTACGGCTACGACAACTCCTACGTCGCCGACGCCGTCGCCGCGCACCCGGAGCGTTTCACCGGCGTGTTCACGGTCGATGTGACCCAGCCCGACGCTCCGAATCGGATCCGGCACTGGATGAGAAAGCGCCTGAAAGGCCTGCGCGTGTTCATCGCGGGCGAGACCGCTGCCGCAAAGGACGTGAGGCTCGACGAACCGCGCTCGTTTCCCGCCTGGGAATGCGTCGGCGAAGCCGGCATCCCGGTGTGCGTGCAGCTGCGCGCGGCGGGTCTGCCCCAGCTCGTGACGGTGCTCGAGCGCTTTCCCCGGGTGCGGATCGTCCTCGATCACATGGCGCGGCCGGCCGTCGACGACGGGCCGCCCTATGGCGCCGCCTCGAGCCTGTTCGCGCTCAGGCTCTATCCCAACCTCTACCTGAAGCTCACGACCCACAACGTGCGCGAGTCGCGCCAGGGAAGAGCGACCCCGGAGAGCTTTTTCGGCCGCCTGGTGGAGAAGTTCGGCGCCTCCCGCATCGCCTGGGGCTCGAACTATCCCGCCTCGGACGGAACGCTCGCGGGCGTTCTCGCCGAGGCGCGCGGGGCCCTGACGTCTCTTTCGAGCGAGGACCGGGACTGGATCTTTTTCCGGACGGGCGAGTCGCTGTATCCGGTGCTCGCGGAAAAGACGGTAGGGGGCGCGAATCGCGGGCACGACCGCCCCGTGAGCCGTCGCGCCGCGCGCGTTCCCCGGGGAACGACCGCAAGTCGCCGGCGCTCGGGCGGGGGCTGATTCCCTCGCGCTCTTTCCGGCGGCGCATCGCGGCACTATTTCACGTCCGGGAGGCGTCGTCACCCTGGGAGGACACGCTCCTCCTTCTTAACCCCGAAAACGAAGCCTATAATCTGGCGAATCCGGGTTTCAGACCCTTTGGAAACGGGAGAACAGGTGAAAACGCTATCGGCCCTGATCGTCTCACTGGCCTGCGCGGGCCATTCGTTTGCGCAAGTCGCGCCTGCCCCGGCCCGGGAGCCGCTGGTCGTGGCTCAAGCCCCGACCGGAGGCGCGTCGCAGGGCGCGCTTCCGGCAGCTACAACCGGAGGAGCCGGATCGACCCTGGTTGCCCTGGTCGCGGCCGGCGCGGCCGCGGCTCTGGCCGCGACCTTGTCCAACAGCGTAATGACGACGTCGAACCACTAAACAAGGCGACACAAGCCGCGCGCGCTCCGTTTCGGGCTCGCTCGCGCCCCGTTTTTTCCTGGCGCGCCGCAGCGCTTGTCTCCCGCTTTTCCCGTCCCAGCCTCTTGCGCGCCTTGCGCATCGCCGGCGCCCACTACACAAAGCCGCCGGCAAAGCAGAAAATAGCGTCGCGGATTTTCCCTCGAGGAGCTCTTCGATGATTACCCTGAACGTCAACGGCAAGCGCATGCAGACGGACGCCGATCCGGACACGCCTCTTTTGTGGGTGCTGCGCGACCATCTCTACATGACCGGCACCAAGTACGGCTGCGGCATGGCGCTCTGCGGGGCCTGCACGGTGCACCTGAACGGCGAGCCCGCGCGCTCCTGCTCGACGACGGTGGGCGCGGCGGCCAAGAGGCAGATCACCACCATCGAGGGGATAGGCGCGACCAAGGAAGGCAAGGCGGTGCAGGAGGCCTGGATCGCGAACGACGTGCCGCAGTGCGGCTACTGCCAGTCCGGACAGATCATGAGCGCCGCGGCGCTGCTCGCGAAGGTGAAGCGGCCGACCGACGCCGAGGTCGAGGCCGCGATGAGCGGCAACGTGTGCCGCTGCGGCACCTACAACCGCATCCGCGCCGCGATCAGGGCCGCGGCGCGGAACGTGAAATAGGAGGCGCGCATGGACAAGTTCGAGATCGTCAACTTGAGCCGTCGCGATTTCCTCAAGGCGGGCGCGGGGCTCACCCTCGGCATCGTCGCTCCGGGCGCGTTCGCCCAGGGCGGCCCGGGACAGGCGGGCGGCACGGCCGTCGCCGCCGGCGCGTTCGCGCCGAACGCATTCGTCCTCATCGGCTCGGATAACGCGGTCACCGTGATCGTGAAGCACCTCGAGATGGGCCAGGGTACGTATACAGGGCTCCCGACGCTCGTCGCCGAGGAGCTCGACGCCGACTGGAGCCAGATCCGCGTCGAGGGCGCGCCCGCGGACGCGAGCCGCTACAACAATCTCTTCTTCGGCCAGATGCAGGGCACGGGCGGCAGCACCGCGCTCGCAAACTCCTACGAGCAGATGCGCAAGGCCGGCGCCGCGGCGCGCGCGATGCTCGTCTCGGCGGCGGCCGAGCGCTGGAACGTGGGGCCCGAGTCGATCACCGTCGCGCGCGGCGTCGTGACGCACCAGCCCTCGGACCGCAAGGCGACGTTCGGCCAGCTCGCCGCCGACGTGGCGAAGCTGCCGGTTCCGCAGGAAGTGAAGCTGAAGGACGCCAAGGATTTCGTGTACATCGGCAGGCGCGCGCCGCGCACCGACGCGCGCGCCAAGTCCACCGGCACGGCGGTCTTCACCCAGGACGTGAAGCTCCCCGGGATGTTGACCGCGCTGGTCGCGCATCCGCCGCGCTTCGGCGCAAAGGTGAAGTCGTTCGACGCGGCGGGAGCGAAGGCGGTGAAGGGCGTGGTCGACGTGGTGGCGATCCCGCAGGGCGTGGCGGTGCTCGCGAACGATTTCTGGTCGGCGAAAAAAGGACGCGACGCGCTCGGCGTCGATTGGGACGAGACCGAGGCCTTCAAGCTCGGATCGAACGAGATCATGGCCGAGTACAAGCGCCTTGCCGCGACTCCGGGCCTGCCGGCGAGGAGGGAGGGCGACGTCGGCGCGGCGTTCGCCTCCGCGGCGAGAACGCTCGAGGCCGCCTACGAGTTCCCCTACCTCGCGCACGCCTGCATGGAGCCGATGAATTGCGTGGTGCAGCTCGCCGCGGACGGCTGCGAGATCTGGAATGGCGAGCAGTTCCAGTCGATCGACCAGGGCGCGGTCGCTCTAGCGCTGGGCCTGAAGCCCGAGCAGGTGAAGCTCAACATGCTCTACGCCGGCGGGAGCTTCGGCCGGCGCGCCAACCCGCACGCCGATTACGTCGTCGAGGCCGCCGCGATCGCGAAAGCGACCGGCGGCCGCGCCCCGGTGAAGCTCGTATGGACGCGCGAGGACGACATGCGCGCGGGTTACTACCGCCCGATGTATTTCCACACGTTGAAGGCGGGGCTCGACGCCCAGGGGAACATCGTCGCCTGGCAGCACAGGATCGTCGGGCAGTCGATCCTCGCCGGCACCGCCTTCGAGGGCATGATGGTGAAAGACGGCGTCGACGCCACCTCGGTCGAGGGCGCCGCCAACCTGCCCTACGCGATTCCCAACCTCGGCGTGGAGCTCCATTCGCCGAAGATGGGCGTGCCGGTGCAGTGGTGGCGCTCGGTGGGCTCGACGCACACCGCGTTCTCGACCGAGACCTTCCTCGACGAGCTCGCCGCCGCGGCGCGCAAGGACCCGTACCAGCTGCGCCGGACGCTCCTTGCGAAGCACCCGCGCCACAGGGCGGCGCTGGAGCTCGCTGCGACCGAGGCGGACTGGACCCTGCCGCTTCAGCCGATACGCTCGGGAGACAGGCGCGGGCGCGGCATCGCGGTGCACGAGTCGTTCAACACCGTCGTCGCGCAGGTCGCCGAGGTGACGGTCAGGCCCGACGGCGAGTTCCGCGTGGACCGCGTCATGTGCGCGGTGGACTGCGGCGTGGCGGTGAACCCGGACGTGATCCGCGCGCAGATGGAAAGCGGCATCGCGTACGGGCTCACCGCGGCGAAGTACGGCGCGATCACGCTGAAGGACGGCGCGGTCGAGCAGTCGAATTTCCACGACTACATGCCGCTGCGCCTCGCCGAGATGCCGCGGGTCGGCGTCTATATCGTGCGCTCGGCGGAGAAACCCACTGGAGTCGGCGAGCCCTCGACTCCCGTAATCGCACCCGCGGTCGCGAACGCGATATTTGCGGCGACGGGCAAGCGCGTGCGTTCGCTGCCGATAAAAATCTAGGAAATCACGCGCTCGATCACGGTTTGAGCCGGCGGCCGAGAGGCCTTGCTTCGGCCGCAATGGAGCAGTACTCCCAGACCCGCTCGACCACCTTCGGGCCGATCTGGTCGCCCAGGCTTTCGGCCTCATCGCGGGTATAGACCCGGATGCGCGCGGGATCCCCGCCCGCGGCGGCGAGCATGCGCAGCTGCATTCCTGCGCTCTCCTCCAGCAGGCACGCCGCGACGGTCGCCGCGCGCACGTCGGCAAGCGCGGTGCT
>VBDM01000003.1 GCA_005881355.1 Betaproteobacteria bacterium | reverse complement strand
AAACAACTACTCGGTGAGGGAGCTTGCCGGCATGATGGTCAAGCTCGCCCTCGGCTATCCCGAATACCGCGCGAACGCGAGGAAAGTGAAGCTCCTCGATACGACCGCGCTGCAGTACTACGGCAAGGGCTATCAGGACGTGCAGAATCGCGTGCCCAAGATCGCCGGCACCGTCAGGGACCTGGACTGGAAGCCGCGGGTCGATATGCCGGACGCGCTGAAGCGCATCTTCGACGCCTACCGGACCCACGTCGCCGAGGCGCGCAGGCTGGTGGAATGAAGCTCGCCCTGAAGATCGACGTCGACACCTACCGCGGCACCCGGCAGGGGGTGCCGCGCCTGGTCGAGCTGCTCAGGAAGCACGGCGCCGGCGCGACTTTCCTCTTCAGCCTCGGGCCGGATCACACCGGCCGCGCGATCAAGCGCGCTTTCCGCCGCGGATTCATCGGCAAGGCGGCGCGCACGTCGGTGCTCTCGCACTACGGGCTCGCGACGCTTCTCTACGGGACGCTCCTCCCGGGCCCGGACATCGGCCGGCGTTGCGCCGGGGTGATGCGCGCGGTGCGCGACGCGGGATTCGAGGTCGGCGTCCACGCCTGGGACCACGTGAAATGGCAGGACGGTCTGGGCGGGGCCGACGCCGAGTGGACCGAGCGCCAGATGCGGCTTGCGCGCGGGCGCTTCGAGGAGATTTTCGGGGAATCCGCGCGGGCGCACGGCGCCGCGGGCTGGCAGATGAACGTGCACGCGCTGCGCCTGACGCAGCGGCTCGGTTTCGACTATTGCTCGGATACCCGCGGCAGCTGTCCTTTCATCCCGGTGTGGCGCGCCGAGATCGTCGCCTGCCCGCAGCTTCCGACGACGCTTCCGACGCTGGATGAGCTGATCGGCGTGAACGGAGTCACGAAGAAAAACGTCGCGGAGCACGTGCTCGATCTCACGCGGGAGTGTCCGGCCGCCGGGCACGTCTACACGCTTCACGCCGAGCTCGAAGGCGGAAAACTCGCGCCGGTGTTCGAGGCGATGCTCTCCGGATGGAAGAGCCAAGGCTACGAGCTCGTACCCTTGCGCGCCCTCGCGGAGGCGCTCGACCTGAAAAGCCTGCCGCGCAACGAAATCGCGATAGGCCCCGTCGCGGGGCGCTCGGGGTCGCTCGCGCTCCAGGGCCGGGAATATCTTTCATGAACGCGCTTTTTCCGATGTTCAAGCGCAGGCGCATCAGGACGGGCGGCGCCGCGATCAATCTCGTCCACGGCGGCGTGGGCCCGCCGCTGCTCCTGCTGCACGGCTATCCGCAGACGCATGCGATCTGGCACCGGATCGCGCCGGAGCTGGCAAAACGGTTCACCGTGGTCGCCGCCGACCTGCGCGGCTATGGAGACAGCGAGAAACCGCACGGCACGCCCGATCACGGCAACTATTCCAAGCGCGCGATGGCGCAGGATCAGGTCGAGGTCATGGGGACGCTGGGATACGACGAGTTTTTCGTGGTCGGCCACGACCGCGGAGGGCGCGTGGCGCACCGGATGGCCTTGGACCACCCCGCCGCGGTGGCGAGGCTCGCGGTGCTCGACATCGTGCCGACGCGAACGATGTACGCCAGCGTGAATCGCGAATTCGCCAAGGCCTACTACCACTGGTTCTTTCTGCTGCGGCCCGAGCCGATCCCGGAGAGGCTGATCGGCGCCAGCCCGGATTTCTACCTCGAAAGCCACATCGGCACCCGCCACGCGGGCCTCAAAGCCTTCTCACCCGATGCGCTCGCCGAGTATCGGCGCTGCTTCCGCGATCCCGCGGCGATCCACGCGAGCTGCGAGGACTACCGCGCGGCCGAATCGATCGATCTCGTGCACGACGAGGCCGACATCGACCGCAAGGTGGCCGCTCCGCTTCTGGTCCTCTGGGGCAAACACGGAACGATCGAACGCTGTTTCCACCCTCTCGCCGATTGGGCGGAGCGGGCGGAAAATGTGCGGGGACGAGCGCTGGACTGCGGCCATTACATTCCCGAAGAAGCGCCCGCGGAATTGCTGAAGGAACTCGTGACGTTTCTTTCGTAACCCTTGACGAGCTTGCTTTCACTTCCGGATTCGCGAGACAATGCCGCGTCCTTCGTCGCGAATGGCGCGAAAGTCACGTCCCGGTCACGAGGTTCCCGACTTTGTTAAAGCAGTCCGAGCGGCAAGCCGGTTCCGCTGCCGCGGCCGAAGCTTCGCGTAAATCCGTGCCCGCCCGCAGTCCCCGCGCCGACTCCCGGCCCACCAAGCTCTTCGTTCTCGACACCAACGTGCTGATGCACGATCCGACGAGCCTGTTCCGGTTCGAGGAGCACGACGTGTTCCTGCCGATCATGACCCTCGAAGAGCTCGACAACAACAAGAACGGCATCTCGGAAATCGCCCGCAACGCGCGCCAGGCGAGCAGGTTTCTCGACGACATCGTCGGCCACGCCAAAGGACCGATCGCCGAAGGGATTCCGCTCAGGCGCCACGAGGCGGACAACGCCGGCGGGCGCCTTTTCCTGCAGACCGAGGCGATCAACGGCCACATTCCCGCGAACCTGCCGATCGGCAAGACCGACAATCACATCATCGGCGTGGTGATCTACCTGCAGAAGCGCGATCCGCGGCGCCACGTCGTCCTGGTGTCGAAGGACATCAACATGCGCATCAAGGCCCGGGCCCTGGGCCTGACGGTCGAGGACTATTACAACGACAAGGTGCTCGAGGACTCCGACCTGCTCTACACGGGCACGCGCGAGCTGCCCGCCGACTTCTGGGACAGCCACGGCCGGGACATGGAGTCGTGGAAGCGCGAGGGCCGCACCTACTACCGCCTCAGCGGACCGCTGTGCCAGAACCTGCTGCTCAACGAATTCGTCTATCAGGAGGGCGAGCGGCCGCTGCTCGCGGCGGTCAAGGAGATCTCGGCCCCGGCCGCGGTGCTCGAGACCGTGCGCGACTATACGCACAACAAGAACAACGTCTGGGGCATCACGGCGCGCAACCGCGAGCAGAACTTCGCGCTCAACCTGCTCATGAACCACGAAATCGATTTCGTGACGCTGCTCGGCCAGGCGGGAACGGGCAAGACGCTGCTCACGCTCGCGGCAGGCCTCATGCAGACGCTCGAGGCCAAGCGCTACACCGAGATCATCATGACCCGCGTCACCGTTCCGGTGGGGGAGGACATCGGCTTCCTGCCGGGCACCGAGGAAGAGAAGATGACTCCGTGGATGGGGGCGCTCGAGGACAATCTCGACGTGCTCAACAAGACCGACGACGAGGCGGGCGAATGGGGCCGCGCCGCGACGCGCGACCTGATCCGCTCGAGAATCAAGATCAAGTCGCTCAATTTCATGCGCGGGCGCACGTTCATCGACAAGTACCTCATCATCGACGAGGCGCAGAACCTGACGCCCAAGCAGATGAAGACCCTCATCACCCGGGCCGGACCGGGAACCAAGGTCGTGTGCCTGGGCAATATCGCGCAGATCGACACGCCTTACCTGACAGAGGGCAGCTCGGGGCTGACCTATGTCGTGGACCGCATGAAAGGCTGGTCGCATTCCGGGCACGTGACCCTGCAGCGCGGCGAGCGCTCGCGCCTCGCCGACCACGCCGCGGAAGCGCTGTAATATACGGGATAGACCGCGCCCGCCCGGTGTTCGCCGGTGCGCCGTTCCCGCAGACTGAATAGGTTGTTGAAAAACGCTTCCCGAATGAAAATCGAATTCCGCGAAAGGTCGAGTTTCAGAGGGAAGCGCTTTTCTAAAGCCTCCAATTTGGGGGATCCAAAGGGGGCGTAGCCCCCTTTTTCAACCTGCGAATTCCAACCCGATCAGAAAGGACGATATGTTTCCCGCAATACCGAGAAGCATCGCTCTGGGGCTCGCCTCCGCGATGCTCGCCGCCGCGCCCGTCGCGTATGCCCAGGAATTCCAGCCCTACGTCGGCCAGCAGGGCAAGGACGTGGTCTGGGTGCCGACCCCGGACGAGGTCGTCGAGCGCATGCTGAACATGGCGCAGACCAAGCCGGAGGACTACGTCATCGATCTCGGCGCGGGCGACGGCAAGATCGCCATCGCCGCGGCGAAGAAATTCGGTGCACGCTCGCTCGGCATCGAATACAACCCGGACATGGTCGCGCACGCGCAGCGCAACGCAAGGACCGCCGGAGTGCTCGGCAAGGCGCAGATCGTCCAGGGCGATATCTTCGTCACCGATTTCACCCCCGCTACCGTTCTCACCCTGTACCTCCTGCCGTCGCTCAACATGAAGCTGCGGCCGCAGATCCTCGCCATGCGGCCGGGCACGCGCGTGGTTGCGCACGCTTTCAACATGGAGGACTGGGAGCCCGACGAGGTTTCCGACGTGGACGGAAGGCGCGTCTACCTCTGGGTCGTTCCGGCGCAGGTGGCGGGCCGCTGGGCGGTGGAGCTCTCCGGTGGAGCGTCGGAGAAGGTGAGCCTGAACCTCGACCAGCGGTTCCAGAAAATCGAGGGCACGGCCTACCTGGGGCCGGTGCTCGCGGGGTTGCGCGAGCCGAGGGTGAACGGATTCAGGATCGGCTTCGCCTACGTGGACAACAAAGGCGTGCGTCGCGACTTCATCGGCCGCGTCACCGGCTCCCAGATGGAAGGCTCGTTCCGCAGCGACAACGGCGCCGAAGGCCGCTGGACGGCCACAAAGAAATAGTCGAGGTGTCGTGGACGACCGCGAGATGAGCGGCGCCGCAGGCGTCCGTTCGATCTCGCGGATTTAAACCCGCGCGAAGCTTGCTTCGCGTCGGGCTTTAAAGGGTCTTGTGTGTCCCGTCGCAATAAGGCGGGTTGTGGGTGTGTTTGCAGCCGCACAACCACAGCTTCTCGGCCTTCGCCACCGTGAACTTCACCGGAGTGAATTCGGTGACCTTGTGCGAGCCGTCGCAAAACGGCTGGCTTTTGGATCTCCCGCAGCGGCACCACCAGTAACCGCCGGGGGCAACCTCCACCGCGTACGGGAACTTCTGCGCAATGTGGGGTTCGGCCATGATCGACTTCTGCGCAACGTGGGGTTCGGCCATGATCTTTTGTCTCCTCTACAGGGGCGCAAGGATGCTTTGCCGGGGGCAGGCGGTCGCCCCGCCGGTGAAAGTATAACCCGGCGCAAAGGGCCGTCGAGGGCGCTTCCGCGGTATTTCGAATTCAGTATAGCATCCGGTTCTTTCCTGTCAGTTCCGCACCGGACACGGCCGACGAAGTGATCCTTGACCCTCGATCCCGGATCCTCGATCCTCGCCTTATAATCGACCCATGAAATTCCTCTTCGACCTCTTTCCGATCGTTCTGTTTTTCGCCGCGTTCAAGCTCTTCGACATTTACGTGGCGACTGCGGTCGCGATTGCGGCGACGTTCCTGCAGATCGGCTGGCTCAAGCTGAAGGGCCGCAAGGTCGGGACCATGATGTGGGCAAGCCTCGCGATCATTGTCGTGTTCGGGGGAGCGACCCTGGCGCTGCACGACGAGACGTTCATCAAGTGGAAGCCCACCGTTCTCTACTGGCTGTTCGGCGCGGTCATCGCCGCAGCCCATCTGTTGTTCCGCAAAAATCTCATCCGCGCGATGCTGGGCGAGCAGGTGCGCATGCCCGACACCGCCTGGGCGCGCCTCAACTGGAGCTGGGCCGCCTTCTTTGCGTTCATGGGCGCGGCCAATCTCTACGTCGCTTACAACTTTTCCACCGATACCTGGGTCAATTTCAAGCTTTTCGGCGGAATGGGCCTGATGCTCGTGTTCGTCCTGTTGCAGGCGCTGTTTTTCGCCCGCTACATCGAGGAAGGGAAGGAACCCCGGTGAGGCGGCGCGTCGCGCGCCCCGGGGCCGGCGAGGCACGCGGAAACCGGGGGCCCGCGCTGATGGACCTGTCCGCGGCGATCCGCGAGCGGCTGGCCGAGCTGCAGCCGCAATCGATCGAGCTCCTCGACGAATCGGGCCTGCACGCCGGCCATCCGGGCGCGACGGCGGGCGGGAGCCACTTCCGCCTCACCATCGTCTCGCCCCGCTTTGCCGGCCGCGACAAGGTCGCGCGACACCGGATGATCTACGCGGCATTGGGCCCGCTGATGCAACGCGAGATCCACGCGCTCGCGATCCGGGCCCTCACCCCGGATGAGCTATGATTCCGCTTTCGAACCAAGGAATGACCATGTTCTCACGCCCCCTCCGCCTCATCGTTGCGCTGTTCCTGGGCGTTTCCACGCCCCTCTGGGCGCAGACCGCAAAGGCCCCCGGTTCCGCAAAGCCGGTGACGGTGAACGGCAAACCCATTCCGAAGTCCCGGCTCGACTTCATCGTCAAGCAGCGCGCCGCGCAGGGTCAGCCCGACAATGAACAGGCGCGCAAGGCGATTCTGGACAACCTGATCACGCAGGAGGTGGTCGCCCAGGAAGCCGACCGCAGAGGCCTGGCAAAAAGCGCCGACGTGCGCACCCAGCTCGAATTGGTGCGCCAGCAGGTGCTCGTCCAGGCGGTGGTTCAAGATCACCTGAAGACGCACCCGGTCAAGGACGAGGAGATGCTGGCGGAGTACAACAAGATCAAGGCCTCGCGCGGCGACAAGGAATACAAGGCGAGGCACATCCTCGTCGACAAGGATACCGAGGCCAATGAAATCATCGCGCAGCTGAAGAAAGGCTCGAAGTTCGAGGACCTCGCAAAGCAGTCGAAGGATCCGGGCTCGAAGGAGAAAGGCGGCGATCTCGACTGGAATCCTCCGAGCACTTTCGTCAAGCCCTTCTCCGAGGCGCTCACGAAGCTGGACAAGGGGAAATACACGGAAACGCCGGTACAGACCCAGTTCGGCTGGCACGTCATCCAGCTCGACGACGTGCGCTCCGCGCAATTTCCGGCGTTCGACGCGATCAGGCAGCAGCTGTCCACCAGGATGCAGGAGCAGGAGGTCCAGAAGTTCGTCGGCGAGCTGCGCTCGAAGGCGAAGATCCAATAAAGGGTAAATGCGGACGCCCTTCGGGCGCCGCTTTA